>DASRME010000330.1:0-14349 GCA_035648095.1 Atribacterota bacterium
GGCACAAAAGGTTCAAGCGCCATTGATCTTGCCCGAAAGATTATGAAGAAATTCGGTACTTTCAGAAATATGTTGCATGTGGATATGCGTGATTGGAAAGAGTTTAAGGGAGTGGGGAATGCAAAGACTGCCCATATCCAAGCTACTCTTGAGATTGGCAGACGGTTTCGCGAGGATGAGGTAACTACGGGAAAACAAAAGATATCAACAGCCAAGGATATCGTAGATATCCTTTTACCTCAGCTGCGGGATTTAAAGATCGAAATGTTTAAGGTCGTCTATCTCAACAGTAACAACCGGGTTATTGATATCACAGATGCGGCAATAGGTACAGTAAATCATGCCATGCCAATTGTGCGCGAGATCATTCATTCAGCTTTACAGAAATTCGCGGTGTCGATTGTATGTGTGCATAATCATCCAAGCGCCAACATTACGCCAAGCACGCAGGATAAGAAATTTACCAAAGAGTTAAGTGATGCCGGGAAGCTGATGGAAATAAAATTGGTTGATCATATCATTATTGGTGATAATAAATACTATAGTTTTTCAGATGAGGGGATTTTATGAATAACGGAAAGATTACACTTTCACAACTTGAACAATACTTATCCAAGGCTGCATGGATATTAAAAGGCCCTGTTGATGCGGCTGATTTTAAAGTTTATATCTTTCCGCTTTTATTCTTTAAACGCATATCGGATGTTTATGATGAGGAGTACTGTGAAGCACTTGATGAATCCGGTGGCGACATTGAGTACGCAAACTTTCCCGAATTACACCGATTTGCTATTCCGGAAAATTGTCATTGGAATGATGTACGGGAGGTAACTTCTAATGTGGGGCAGGCTCTTCAGTACGCGTTTCGTGAGATTGAAAAGGCAAATCAGAAATTACTTTATGGTATTTTCGGTGATACACAATGGACAAACAAAGAACGGCTATCAGATGAGCTGCTGATAAATCTAATTGAACACTTTTCACAATATAATCTTTCAAATACAAAAGTTGAACCGGATATTTTAGGACAGGCTTATGAATATCTTATCAAACATTTTGCCGATTTAACCAATAAAAAAGCAGGAGAATTTTATACACCGCGCTCAGTTGTTAATCTAATGGGCCAAATCATTGATGCACAACCCGGTGAATCGATATATGATCCGGCCTGTGGAACTGGGGGAATGCTTCTTGAATGTATCAATCATCTTAAAGAAAACAATCAGGATTATAGAACTCTAAAAATATTCGGTCAGGAAAAGAATCTTACAACTTCCACAATAGCACGCATGAATATATTTTTACATGGTGTTACAGATTTTACCATTGTGCGTGATGATACCTTGAGACACCCGGCTTTTTTTACAGGAGACAAGCTTGCAACCTTTGATTGTGTGATTGCTAATCCGCCGTTTTCACTCAAAAAATGGGGCGCTTCTCAGTGGGAGAAAGATCCTTATGGACGTAATATTGCAGGTGTTCCGCCCGACAGTAATGGTGATTTAGCCTGGGTTCAGCATATGGTTAAATCCATGGAATATCCCAATGGTCGCGTAGCGGTAGTTCTTCCTCACGGCGCTTTATTCCGTAAAGGTAAAGAGGGTAAGATTCGTGAACAATTACTTAAGATGGATATAGTTGAAGCAGTTATCGGTTTAGGCCCGAATATATTTTACGGAGCTTCTATTTCTGCTTGTATTTTGGTTTTTCGTGCACTCAAGAAAAAGGACAAGAAAAACAAAGTGCTTTTTATTGACGCTTCAGATCAGGTGCGGGTAGGCAGGGCACAAAACTATCTGGAGAAAGAACATATTGAACGCATCCATAAATGGTATCGGGACCATGAAGATGTTCAAGACCATGTGAAAGTAGCAGACTTGGAACAAATAGAGGCAAACGACTTTAATTTAAACATTCCGCTCTATGTGGAAAAGAAAATAGAGGATAATTTGCCTTCTGTGGAAGAAGCCCTAAAAAGCCTAAAACAGGCTTTTGAAGATGCAGTTAAGGCAGAAGGCAAGATGAGGGATAAACTCAAGGAGTTTGGATTATTACAATGATAACACAACAACAATTAGAAAAATACTTATGGGGCGCGGCAACGCTTTTGCGCGGTTTAATAGATGCCGGGGATTATAAACAGTATATTTTCCCGCTTCTGTTTTTTAAGCGTATTTGCGATATCTATGATGAAGAATACGAAACAGCGCTCAAAGATTCAGGTGGTGACCTTAAATATGCCGCTTTTGCGGAAAATCACCGGTTTCAAATCCCTAAAGGTGCTCATTGGAAATATGTGCGTGAAAATACTAAAAATGTAGGTATAGCCATACAAAAAGCCATGCGTCAGATTGAGAAAGCAAATCCGGATACACTTTTCGGTATCTTTGGTGACGCGCAATGGACAAACAAGGATCGCCTAAGTGATGAAACCTTGATTAATTTACTGGAACACTTATCATCTCACATACTATCGATTAAAAATGTGCCCAATGACCAACTCGGTAATGGGTATGAATATCTTATTAAACAATTTGCCGATGATAGTGGCCATACGGCGGCAGAATTTTATACAAATAGAACAGTAGTGGAGCTTATGACGCTCCTTATGGATCCGAAGCCGGGAGAGTCAATTTATGATCCCACCTGTGGTTCGGGAGGCATGCTTTTATCATGCGTGAATAAGCTTAAGTCAGATGGCAAAGAATATCGTTCGTTAAAACTTTACGGCCAAGAGCTTAATCTTATGACATCTGCTATCGCGCGAATGAATATGTTTTTTCATGGGATAGAGGATTTTAAAATTGTACGCGGTGACACCTTAAAGCATCCGGTTTTTCTTGAGAATGACAAACTTAAGCAATTTAACATTATCCTTGCTAATCCGCCATATTCTATAAAACGTTGGAACCGTAAAGAATTTGAAAAAGATCCTTATGGACGTAATATTTATGGAACACCGCCGCAAGGGTGTGCGGATTATGCTTTTCAGCAGCATATTATTAAAAGTCTTGATGATAAAAATGGACGATGCGCGATCCTCTGGCCGCATGGAATATTGTTCCGGGACGCAGAAGCTGGTATGCGCAAAAAGATGATCGAGTCTGATGTGGTTGAAGTCGTCATTGGGCTTGGACCGAATTTGTTTTACAATTCGCCGATGGAAGCTTGTATTTTATTATGCAATAAAGGCAAGAAAAAAGAGCGAGAGGGAAAGATATTGTTTATAAATGCGGTTAATGAGGTTAAACGTGAAAACGCATTCAGCTATTTAACGGATGAACACATCAAGAAGATTCATCAAGCGTTTGTTAGGTACAATAACATTGAAGGATTTGCTAAAGTAATGTCGATAAAGGATGTTCTGACGAAGAATGGCAACATTAATATACCTTTATACGTTTCTAATGTTCAGCAAACTAACGGACAAAAGAAAGTTTATTTAACAAACCTATTACAGGAATGGGAAAAACAAAGTCGTTGTTTACAGAAAGACTTAAAGAAATTATTTGAGACGATAGCGAGTGGTTTATGATTAAGTTAGATCCAAGCAAATATAAAACTTCTAAATTTGGCGATATGGCATTCAATATTTCAGAACGTGTAAAGCCAAGTGATACAGATTTGGATATTTATGTTGGTCTTGAGCACCTTGATCCAGAGTGCATACATATAAGGCGTAGTGGTATCCCATCGGACGTAAAAGGAATAAAGTTACGCGTATATCCCGGAGACATTATTTTTGGTAAGCGCAGGGCTTATCAGAGAAAGGCTGGTTTAGTTGACTTTGATGGAATATGCTCGGCTCATGCTATGGTTGTTCGTGTTAATCCTAAAGTAATTTTACCGGGATTGTTCCCGTTTTTTATGCATTCGGATTTATTTATGTATAGAGCGGTTGATATTTCAGAGGGATCATTATCGCCAACTATTAAATGGAAGATAATAGCTGAAGAAGAATTCAAACTCCCTCCCTTAGACGAACAAAAACGCCTGGCGGATTTGTTGTGGAGTGTGGATGAAGTTAATCAGAAATATTGTGCTATTTTAAATTCCTTGAGGAAGGTGAAACAGGCAATAATTGACAATGATTTATTTAAAACAAAAGAGTCAAATTTTAAATTACGTGAAGTTGGTGATGTTATTAGAGGGGTTAGTTTTAAGCCTGCTGATAAAGTTTATTCTAAAGAAATTCAAAAAATAGTGATTCTTAGAGCAAATAATATCAGAGACAATTCCATTAATTATAATGACATAATTTATGTTAAAAGTGAAAAAGTTAAAGAAAAACAAATACTGAAACAAAGAGATTTTGCTATTTGTATGTCAAACGGGTCAAAAATGTTATTAGGTAAAGCTGCAGAATACCAGATCAACGTAGAAGATGCTGTTGCTGTGGGAGCTTTCTGCTCAATCTACAGACTTAGCCGTAGTAAAGAGTTATTCGATTTAGTGAAATATTTCTTTCAAAGCGCTCTTTACAGGAGGCAAGTTGGACTATTGCTTTCAGGAAGCAATATAAATAATCTGAAAAAAAGTGATATTCTAGATTTATCTATTCCAAATAAAACTGGTAAAAATAATTCCATTAAAAAACTTATTAAAATTGATGAGCATGAAAGCCAGTTAATTTTACAAATAGAAAAAATTAGAGCCATAAAAAAGCAAATTATCAACCAAATATTTGGGGGGAAACCATGACTTTCAACGAACAAAACACAATTGAACAGTATGTGATTTCGAAATTGACCGGGTATAAATTTGCCACGGGTGCGGATAGCGCGCAACCTCAATATGGTAAAACAGTCCAATGGAAGTATCTGCCTGCTGAGGAGCTTGTTCGGGATGAGGGTGAAGTGATTGTTGAGAAAATACTTAAAGACGCGCTTATCCGTATTAATCCTGAGATTCGAGATCTTCCTGAACGTGCGGATGAAGTGATTTATAAGTTAAGGGCAATTTTTTTAGCTGTCCATGATGTAGGACTTGTACGGGCAAATGAAGAATTTACCAAATGGCTTCAGGGCGATAAGACTATGCCGTTCGGCAAAAATAATCAACATGTACCTGTTCGTCTTATTGATTTTAAGGAATTGACCAATAACAGTTTTATTGCAACCAATCAATATAAGGTTACAAGGGGTGTGACAAAGATTCCTGATATGGCACTCTTGATTAATGGTATTCCGGTTGTTATCGGTGAATTTAAGACGCCTGTCCGGCCAGCCATATCATGGCTGGATGGAGCGGTGCAGATTCATGATAATTACGAGAATAGCATTCCTGAGCTTTTTGTACCGAATATTTTTTCTTTCGCGACCGAAGGTAAAACATTTCGATATGGTTCTATACGTATGCCTCTTGAGATATGGGGGCCATGGCGTGATGAGTCAAAAAATGATAAAGCATTGGGCGAATTATTCGGACTTAAAGAAATTGAGATTGCAATTGAATCTATGCTTAAGCCTTCAGTCGTATTGGATATTTTAGAACATTTTACGATATTTGCCACAGACAGGAAAAATCGCAGAATTAAGATTATTGCTCGTTATCAGCAGTACGAAGGTGCGAATTTAATTGTAAAGCGTGTTAAGGAAGGAATTGTTAAGAAGGGACTTATCTGGCATTTTCAAGGATCAGGGAAATCGCTTCTTATGGTGTTTGCCGCACAAAAATTACGCCGGGCGCCTGAGCTTAAAAGCCCGACAGTTCTTGTTATTGTTGATAGGATTGATCTCGATACACAGATCACAGCAACATTCAATGCCAGTGATGTGCCGAATATTGTAGCGACAGACAGTAGGGAAGAATTAGAAAGACTTCTAAAACAGGATACCCGGAAAATCATTATTACAATGATGCATAAATTTGCGGAAGCTGATGGGATACTTAATAACAGAGAAAACATTATTGCACTTGTTGATGAAGCGCACAGGACACAGGAAGGTGATTTAGGAAGAAAATTACGTGACGCACTTCCAAACGCGTTTTTCTTTGGACTTACCGGTACACCTATTAATAAACGTGATAGAAATACATTTCGCACCTTTAGCTCCAAGGAAGACTTAAGCGGATATTTATCACGATATTCTTTTGAAGAGTCTCTTAGGGATAAGGCAACACTTCCACTTCACTTTGAACCTCGTCTTTTGGATGTACATGTGGATAAAGAAATTATTGACGCTGAGTTTAACGCTATGACTGAAACATTATCGGAAGGACAGCGCGCGCAGTTAGTGCAAAAGGCTGCGCAGATGTCCGCGTTTTTAAAATCACCAGAGAGGGTAAGAAAAATTGTCGAAGATATTGTTAAACATTTCAGAGAGAAAGTTGATCCTCAAGGCCTTAAAGCTCAGATTGTCTGCTGTGATCGCTTTGCATGCGATCAATATAAAAAAGAGCTTGATAAAATTATTTCACCTAATGAAAGTGTGGTTGTTATATCAATAAATCATTCGGATGATGATGATTTCAAGCGAAAGTATCGGATGGATAGAGACAAACAGGAAAAGATTTTGGATAGATTTCGTGATCCGATAGATCCCCTTAAATTTGTTATTGTGACTGCAAAACTTTTAACTGGATTTGATGCGCCGATTTTACAAGCGATGTACCTGGATAAAGCAATGAAAGACCATAATCTTTTACAGGCGATATGCCGAACTAATCGTATTTATAAGGATAAATCACATGGGCTTATTGTAGATTATTATGGGGTCTTTGATAATGTAGCCAAAGCTTTGGAATTTGATGAAGCAACGGTAAGAAATGTAATCACAAATATTGGAACATTGAAAGAAAAGTTGAAACAAGCGATTGCATTATGTCTTACACATTTTCCTAACGTGAATAGAGGCGTTGAAGGTTACGAAGGACTTTTACTTGCGCAGGATTACGTGAATACCAATACGAAACGTGATGCTTTTGCGAAAGATTATAGTTATCTATCCAAATTATGGGAGGCATTATCTCCGGATCCAATTCTAAATGTTTACGAGAGAGACTATCGTTGGTTAACTAAGATTTACGAATCCGTTAAACCTCCATCTGGAGATACAGGGCGCCTTTTATGGCATGCTTTAGGAGCTCAAACGATGAAGTTGATCCACGAGCATATCTATGTCGAAAAGATCAGCGATGATTTGGAAAAGATTGTCTTAGATGCTGATGTTGTTGAAGATTTGATGAAGACCAATGACGCGAAAAAGACAAAGATTATTGAAATAGAGATAATCAAGCGCTTACGTAAGCACAAGGGGAATCCAAAATTTGAGGAATTAGGTAAAAAGCTCGAAGATTTAAGAGATAAAGCGGAGCGTGGTCTAATTAATAGTGTTGATTTCTTAAAGCACTTAATAGAGCTGGCTAAGGAAGTAGTTCGAGCTGAAAAAGAAGTTGATACCGAAGAAGAGAAAAAGGGTGCAAAAACAGCACTTACGGAGCTTTTCTTGGAAGTACGTAATGACCAAACTCCGGCTATTGTTGAGCGCATCGTAAATGATATTGATGAAATTGTTAAGATTGTGCGCTTCCCGGGATGGCAATCAACTGCATCCGGTGAACGTGAGGTTAAAAAAGCCTTGCGTAAAACTCTCTTTAAATATAAACTTCATAGCGATCAAGATCTTTTTGACAAGGCTTTCGAATATATTAGAGAGTATTATTAATAGGGAATGTAAAGTAAATGTAAGCATTAATTTACACCGGCAGCCTATCATAATAAATTAAACAAACAGGGAAGGTGTGCTATAGAAAAAATAGGATGCGTCTCTATTTTCTAATATATATTGAAAATTTTGATACAATTTTGTTTCAATGCATAACAGGAGGTTAAATGAAAAAAATTAACAATAAAGTAAATTTAATAATAAAATTAGAAGGACCCGCAATTGAAGAAGGGTTGAATTTATTTGATTTAGCCCCAAGTTTAATTGCAATAGGCAATGTAATAACCGAATCAAATAAAATATTAAATCCAGAAGGCAGGGAAATTGCAATAAACATTAAACCTTTTGAAAAAGGTTCTTTTATAATAGATTTATATTTATTTGCACAAACTAATTTTGATCAAATATTATCTTTTATATCTTCAGATTATGCTGAACAAATAAAAACTCTACTTGAATGGATTGGATTAACAATTGCAATAGGGGGAGGAGGAAAAGGCTTAATTCAACTTATAAAATTCTTGAAGAGTAAACCACAAAATGTTGAAAAGTTATCTTCTGGAGATATCAGATATACTAATAAAGATGGTCAATCTTTTACAACTAATGAAAAAGTGA
This sequence comes from Atribacterota bacterium, assembly GCA_035648095.1. Taxonomy (GTDB): domain Bacteria; phylum Atribacterota; class Phoenicimicrobiia; order Phoenicimicrobiales; family Phoenicimicrobiaceae; genus Sediminicultor. Next base: position 8,286 of record DASRME010000330.1, read on the forward strand.
ATAAACTTTATAATAATTGTGTAATTCAAAATAATACTTATCAAGGATTTGGTAAATTGCTACAGCAGAAAGGCATTAATGAAATTAATACCTATATAAAGGGTGATATAAAATCTTTGGAAACTATTAAAAAAGAAGATGTGGAAGCCTTAAAAAATTATTCTGAAATAAGCGGTGAAGAAAATATAATTAATGAAAGCGAAAGTGTAATATTTTTAAAATTTAAAAGGGGGAGTTTTGATGGAGATGGAAATAATTGGTCTTTTCGAATAGGTAATAAAAATATTATAGTCGCAGTAGTTAAAGATGATATATTTTTAAAGAAAGTTAAATCCGGAGAAATTAGACCCAACCACAAAGATACTTTTGAGGTAATATTAAAAACAAAGCAAAAAATAAAAAATGAAGAATTAATTACTTCATATGAAATAATGAAAGTTTTGAAATATACAGAAGCTCCAAAGCAAATGAATATTTTTAATAGTGGTAACCCAAAAAAAACATAATGAAATACATTGTATAATACGTAACAACGGAGGACGGTTGTATTAGCTCAATAATTTGGGGGGTCAAATCTTTATCCTTGACAAATAATTTAATAAACTATTAAGAATAAAGACCCCGAGAACTTTCCTTGAAAAAAATAAAATGTGTTCTTATTTAAATTAATTAATGAGGTGAAATACTATGGCATCAAAATATTTATCATCGCTTTCCAAAGAAAATTATCAGAGATTAACTGAAAAACTATTAAGGATTCAGAATAATGCATGTTTTATCTGCGGGAAAAAAATAGACGTAGATATTCAAACCACAAATATTGATCACATTGTTCCGTTAGCGAATAAAGGTAAAGATGCAGAGGATAACTTTGCCGTGACTCATGAAAGTTGTAATAAATCGAAACAAGATGCAAATTTGAGGATTGCAAAAGTATTGCATATTTTTAAAGAAATTAAAAAACAAGTCCAAGAGTCAGAAAATAAATCTGCATCATTAAAACATGTGCTTCAGAATTACGATGGTTCGAAGTATCAATTCAGATATAAATTTAATGGAGAAAAAATTGAGTATAGTTTTTCGGAAGTAGGAGATAATAATCTGTACCAAGCTGATATTTTTGTAGATAATCTTTCAAAAGAAAAATCATGTTTTATTAAGGCTCCTTTGCAATATATTTTTCATGATGAAATCATTAATCCAAGAGGAATTAACAGCAGTATTAGTAAACTGATAAAAGAGTTTGAAAAAGGAAATCCTCAGCTCCATTTAAGTCTAGCAAGGATTGATGAAGGGAAAATTAAAATATTTGATGGACAACATAAGGCTGTAGCTCAGATTCTTTTGGGTATCAAAGAATTGGTTGTCAGAATTTTTATCGCGCCAAATGTTGATAGACTGACTGAAACTAATACAAACGCCGGAAGCGTTTTAAGACAAATAGCTTTCGATAAATCAATTATGCGTCAATTAAATAATACCCTGTATTTTGAGCGTGTTAAAAATTATCAGGAAGATCATAATTTAAACAAAGATGACTTTTCTTTTTCTGAGCAGCAGCTTGTTGACTATTTCAAGGGAGAAAATGTAAACATAAAAAAATATATCATTGATAGTATTAAACATTCAATTACAAATGAAAGGGAAAACAAACTAAAGGATTTTATTGATTTTGAAGGGAAAGCAAAAGAACTTCCAATCTCATATAGCGCCTATGATAAAACCTTTTTAGCCAGCCTTATTGATTCAAAACTAATATTAAAAACTCCAATATCCTATAAAACAGATGCAGGATTAAACCCTAGAGAACTGGAAATTGACCAAATAATCAGATTACTGAATATCGTAGCAGAGGAAATTTATATCAATAAGTTTAAACCTGAAGTTGGAGTATACCGTATCGAAACTAAAATTGTGAATAATCGAGATACAGATATTACAGATGACCATCTAATTGCATACAGAATGAGCAGAGAAGAGATATTATTTAACTGGCTTCGATATTTAAAAGAAGTAATTAGAGCGTATTTTATTAATACTGGGAAAATTATAGATGAGAGTAAAATGTTTCAATATCAGTTTGATGAACAGGTCTGGAGTAATATTCGTAATTTCGTCCATAACTTAAAAGAACTTCCTCTTTGGAAAAATAGGAGTATGGCAGCCACTATTTTTGCAGGGAAAAATAATTATGATTACTGGAAGACAATATTTGAAAGCGGAAAAAGTCCCGATGGTGCAGATGTACTAGCAAAATCAATAAACTTCATCGAAATGATAAATAATTTACAAGGAGAATAAAACATTAAATTATTATTCTTTATTATTTGTTTCTTGGAAACAGGGGGACGGTTCTTTGTTTGACAATCCCCTATTACAGTTAGCAAGATAGACTTTTACCGGGATGATTTTTATACAGGGGTAAACAAGAAGGAAAAGTAATAGTAAAATAAAGAAGAATATAAGAGGTATACACCAGAAAAAATATTTATAGATGATGATTATTGAAAATTTATTGATATTCTTGATAGATCCGCGTACGCTCACAAATACAAACTGGGATTTTTAAATATTTAAAAAAACTCGATGGCAGTTCATTAAGGCAATTATCCGGATTGACCTGATTTTCGCAAAATAAAGTCTTAAGGACATGAAACAAAGAACCGTCCCCCTGTTTTCTTAAATAAGTATTTTATTAATAGACTGTATTCATTAAATTATTTTGGTAAAAAAGAAGAAGTGTATGATGATAGAGGATACACAGTATTAATATATCATTGTCTATTTAGGAGGACATAATGCTTTATTGTTAAAAATAATTTGAGTAACTATAAAAAATAAAGATTTGACTCCAGTATTTATCATATATAAATAAAGATTGTAGGTGGAATAAAATGAGTCGTGAAAAAAGAATTATATTATTTATTATTTCTTTCCTAATTTTAGTAGTAATAGTATTTACAAGTAATTATTTTTCATCACTTGATTACGTTGCAAAAATAATTTTATTCTCAACTTTACTAATGTTATCGTTTACTACATTTTTACTAGAACATTTTTTTACGACACCATCTAATGTTTTAGCTTCATCAATATCGATAATTCTTTTGTTGGCGCCATTAAAAATGGAGTTGAATGAATTTGGAATTTGGTATTGGATATATTTTATATATGCTTTACTAATATTTTTCATTGCTTTATTCGCCCTCCTCCTTTTAGATAGTTCGCAATCTAATCTATCAAGAAAAAATAGATTATCGTTTAATTTAAAAAGAATTGCTATTTTCTGGGGAAATGGAAGATTTTTATTTACAAGTTTATTTTTCATGGCTTTGATATTCTATGTGGATAATCAATCATTTCTATTCATCATGCTTTCTTTTTATGCGGCCTTGGTAATACTTATTGATCCTAAAAAATTTACCTTGCAAGTTTTCAAAAAAAGGGTAGTAGAAAAATATGATATCGGTGAGATAATTGGTGTTCAATCGAGAAATACTTTTATTGCAAAATTATTAAAAAACCATTCTCCGGTTCATCGTTTTGATTTAGTTGAATTTAATTATTCAATGATTGAAAAAGAGCAGATTATGACTGGAATGATAATTGATAATTATTTTTTAAATGAGCAACAGTGGATAAAGATTTTAAGTTTACCTGAAATAAGGAAAATTATAGCAAGTAAATCAAATTTGAATCAGCATGAGTCAAACATTGTCTATAAGATAAATTTATCTGAAGAACCTATCGAGCTGAAAAATTTTGTTGGAATCGTAATTGAAAATTCCAACATTAATAAAATTAAATTTGAATATGCAGAAAAAGTTTTAATTCAAGAAGGAAACTTATTAGAAATAACAATCAAAAAGACAAAAATATTATATCAAATTATAGAAGGAGTAACAGACATTGAGATCCTCGAATCAAAAAACAAAGCTGGAAAAATAATTGGAGAAGCTGTACAATTAGGTGTTTGGAACGATGATCGGTTAAGATTTGAAAAATACGGTTGGGTTCCAGAAATGAATACTCCCATTTTTCTTGCTTCTGCTATCGAGAAATTACAATTAAAAACAAACAATTTAATCCTTGGCAATATACCTGATACAAACTATCCACTAATTTTTGATGTCAATGAAGCAGTTAGTCATCATTTAGCTATTCTTGGCGTTACTGGAACGGGCAAATCGGTCTTTTGCCGCAATTTAGTCAAAGAAATAATAAAAAATAATACAAAAGTAATTTGCGTAGATTTTACAAATGAATATAAGAGTAGGCTTAGCGAAGATGAATATATAAACATTATTGGATCCGAGATACAAGAGAAATTATTCGATGCAATAGATAAATTATCAGAAGAACTTGCAAAGTTCCCTAATCAGCAAAATCGAGAATTAATTGATACCCAAAAAAAAATACTTATGGATAAATTCAAAGAATCTATAGATGGATTTATTCAATCTGAAAAGAATATTTCAATATTTGAATTACCAGATGTAGAAAATACTACTAATATTTTAGAGTATACAAGATACTTTTTTAAAGCACTTTTTATATTAGCCAGATCGGGGAATTTTAAAAATAACAAAATTTGTGTTGTTCTTGAAGAAGCTCATACAGTAATTCCAGAATGGAATTTTATTGGCGTTGAAGATAGAAAAGCCCAATCTCTCGTTAATGCTATCGGTCAAATTGCCCTCCAAGGAAGAAAGTACAATATTGGTTTTATTGTAATTGCTCAACGAACAGCGAATGTTTCTAAAACCGTTCTTACTCAATGTAATTCAATTATAGCCTTTCAACAATTTGATAAAACCAGTTGTGATTTTTTAAGCAATTATATGGATAAAAAAATGGTAAGCTCACTTTCTTCGTTAAAATTTAGACAAGCTTGCGCGGTCGGTAGAGCATTTAAATCGGGAGTTCCGATAATTTTCGAAGTACCTATAATTGAAGAAAAAATATATAAGAAAGAATCATGAATCAAAAAGGGTTTTATAATTAAGATAGGTAATCATGGAGCCTAAACAGGGGGACGGTTCTTCGTTTTACAATCCCCTATTGCCGTTAGCAAGATAAACTGTTTACCGGGACAATATTTATACCCGGAGAAACAAGAAGGATAAGTAATAGTAAAATAAAGAAAAATATAAAGGTATACACCAGAAAAAATATTTTTAGATGATGATTATTGAAAATTTATTGATATTCTTGATATGAGGTTTGTGACCGGAAAATATTTATTTAAAACTCAAATTGTAAACCAATTTTAATTTCAGCGCCGCTCTTTTCTAGTTCATAGGTGTTTATCTCGGCAGTAAAGGATAGATCCGGTTTAAATTGATAATCAATAGCAAAACTCTTTTCGCTGAACCCATCAAGAGATGTAGAATAGGTAAGAAACAGGTCTTCGGTAATACTTTTACCTATTTCTATTCCGAATGTTTTTGAATTTAAATCATAAAAGGGAGTGGTCTCACCATTTTCCTTAAATATGGTTTCTATTCGAAAGACATCCAGCCCTAGAGACTTAGCGATCTGATTTTCAGCTCTTCTGAGAAAATTAATGCTTAGACCTTGAAAAATTAAATTAAAAATTTCTCCCCTTAATAATTCATCAACCTCTCCCTCTGATAAGCCGCTAATATTTCTATTTAAAGTTAATAAAGAAATAATTTCTGCTTCAGATAAAGCAGGTGAGGAAGAGAGTGATATTTGAGGATCAGAAAGATTTCCGGAAATTTTTAAAAAGATAGTAACCTGGTTTATTTTAGTGCTAGCTTTAATATCCAGTAATACATCAGGTCCGGTAAATTCATTCAGTAATAATTTACCTTCAGAAAATTGAAATTTTTGTTCAAGGAATACAAAATATCCTTTTCCTACGCTTAATTGGCCGGTGAAAACGGGCTGAGGTAAATCTCCTTGAATTTTTATTTCTCCATCTAATTTTAAATCTAAATTAGGAGCTTTAAACTGAAAGTTTTTTAAAATTTTAACCGAAAGATCTACCGTGCCTTTTAGTTGCGTTAAAGAGTCATTTTTTTCAGGGACAAATTGACTA
>DASRME010000331.1:0-2850 GCA_035648095.1 Atribacterota bacterium
AAAAAAAATGAGTCCACAGAACGCATATAAGAATTATTTTGATATAGACGAGAACTATTACGCTTCGGTTACCGATGAACTTATAGCGGGTGGCTTTGTGGATTGGAACAGCTTCTATCCGCACATCACTTTTGTTAGACTACTAAAAGACATCGCAGCCATATTAAGGCGGCAACAAAAAAAATCCATTTGGGTTGAAGGTGCTTATGGCACAGGCAAATCTCATGCAGTGCTTACGCTCAAAAAAATATTGGATGCCCCAGAAGAAGAAGTATTTAAATATTTTAAGAACAATGATCTGGATATGGATTTATTTAAGATGATTCAAGGAGCAAAAAAGCAAGGGGAAATATTAACCATACACCGGGTAGGTTCGGCCACCATTAGAGGAGATAATGCCCTTGTAATGGCCATTCAAGAAAGCATTAAAAGAGCTATTGTTGAAAAGGGAGTAGAGTTTAAGTGTGAGGATTCTCTCAAGGACTCAATTATTAAATGGCTTTCTGACGGTATAAATGCAACGAATTTTAAAAATTGGATAGACGGTAGATATATAAACGAATTTGGAACAGATGATGCGGAATCAATTATCCGTAAGCTTAAAACATATAAAGAAAATGAAGTTGCTGATTTAATCCGTAAAATATTTATGGTAGCAGAAAAAGAAGGGATTACAGTATTAAAATTAGAAGCATGTGATTTAGGCAAATGGATAAAAGATATTATAGAAAAAAATAAACTTAAATCAATTATATTTATTTGGGACGAGTTTACGAATTATTTTACAAACAATAAAAACTCAATTGATGGTTTCCAAACGCTCGCTGAACTAAGCCAAACGATACCCTTTCATTTTATTATTGTAACTCACAAAAGCAGTGCATTATTTAACGATAAAGATTATAGCAAAAAGATTATAGATAGGTTTATTAAGCCAACCTGTGAGATCAACCTGCCGGAAAACATGGCCCTTAAACTTATAGGTAAGGCTATAAAAATAAAAAATGACCCTGCTGTCAGAAAAGATTGGGAAACGATTTCAGAAGATTTAAATAATCAAATACCGGTATGTAGCAGTATGGTTATCAAATCTTCAAAAATTGATGAAGCTGACTTAAAAAAGATACTCCCGATACATCCATACACAGCAATTATTTTAACACATTTATCTGCTATGTTTGGCTCAAATCAAAGAAGTATGTTCGAGTTTATCAAGAACCGAAAAGATGAGGATGATAAGGGATTTAGTTGGTATATTGAGAATCACGGACCTTATTCAGATGAAAAATTTTTAACCATTGATATGCTTTGGGAATATTTTTATGCTGATGGAAGAGCAAATTTAGAAGCCGGTCTCAAATCGTTATTGAGTGTTTATGACAGGAGCGGTAATAGTAAGTTACTTACCGCTGATAAAAAAAGAGTGCTAAAGACAGTTCTATTACTACAGGGTATTTCAGAGAAAAATCTTGAAAGCGTTGAACTGTTTAAACCAACGGCAAAAAATATTGGCAATGCTTATGAAGGAACAGACTTAAGTGGTGGTAAAGCAGTTCACATAGCTGAGGCCTTAGTAAGAGATGAGTTTCTTTATAAGCACGCCATTAGTAATAATGAAGTTCAATTTGAAGCAATGCGTTCGGACCTCAATGCTGATGATGTAAATAAATATATAGAGGATTTCAGAAAAGATAAAAAGATAAAGAATATTATAGAGGAGTATAAAGTAGCTGACTTTATGCCTTTCACCGGTGCACTGAAATTAAGATATAATGTTCAAACTGCAACAATTGATGATATAACAAGAATTGTCAACGGAATAAATAACCAACAATATGAAAATACCCTTCCCGTAGTTATGACTTTTGCTAAAAATGATAACGAAAGAGCTATTCTTATTGCAAAAGTAAGAGAACTTTCTGTATCAGGTGAACAAAGAATTATTTTTGTTGATACATCTTTATGTGATTTATCGGATGAGGAATTCGAAGAGTTTATTAAAAACTTAGCTGAGGAAAAATATTGGAGAGGAAAAGATAACAACTTAGCAGACCAATATAAAACCAACGCAACTGATGTTATTACAAAGTGGAAAAATAAGTTACAAAATGCCGAATTCAGAATTGTTACAAAAAATAATGAAATAAAAGCTTTTAGTACAGATGAGGTTATTAATAGATTAAAAAAATATAATCAAGAAATATTCCCTATGGGGATAGAGAACTTTAGTGTTTTAGATACTATGTTTAATCCTACGAACTTTAAACTGGGAGCAAAGTGCGGGATAACTCAGGAGTTATCTGGGACATATCGTTCTGCAAATGAAGCCACAAAGCTCGAAAATGCACTAAAGGGCGTATGGCAAATTAGCAAAGGAACCTCACCAAATATTAATCACTTAATATATAGAATCAAGGTAAAATTGGATGATTTAATCAAGACAACTTTCGAGAAAAAAGGGAAAATTGCTATCGCAGAGATATACGATTTTTTGAAGGTCGAGCCGTTTGGATTCATGCCTTGTAATCTTACGGCTTTTATACTCGGCTTCTTATTAAAAGATTATGCCAATGTTATATACAGATGGAGTAATGAACAAGTGGGAGATACTTTGTCTGTTGAAAAATTGGCTGAAATGATTGGTCTAATTATTAAGCAACAGATTCATCCGAGTAACAGATATGTTGATGAGTATATAGTTAAGATGTCAATAGAGGAACTTGAATTCTTACATAAAACCTCTAATATTTTTGGAATCAACGAAGAGAATTGCGCATCTATTGAAAAAACAAGGGAAGAAGTTAGAGCAGTAATTAAAAAAATTAGTCTTCCACTATGGGCAATTAATAT
>DASRME010000332.1:0-2695 GCA_035648095.1 Atribacterota bacterium
TAAAAGAGATAGTAGAAGAGCTAAATGGAGAATTGAACCTTTTCTTTGGATATTTTTACAAATAGAATACTTATTTGTTAATTTATTTTTTCCGTTCTTAAAAATTATATTCCAAAATAAAGTCGTTAAAGGGATATTTGTGCTTTTAATCACTGGTTTTGTGATTTACTTATTATCAAAAAATGATGGATTGTTTTCCTCTTTTGAAAAATACTTAATTAAAATAATAAATTACTTTATATAATACATGGTTAGAATAAGAGTAGGGAGTATACTTCCTTGATAAATAAGGGAAAACAGGCAATTTCACATTATTTATGCTGTTACAGGAAGGTTAATTAACTCCTTTAGTTTATAGATGTTACGCATATCTTTGATAATTTGGTTCCAACTGGAAAACGTTAGGGGAGCCAGGTATGGGGTTCGAACTTTTTAAGCACAAAGAGCATGGCCGTACTAACTTAATAAAAGATAAATTATTATTTTCTACCCTAGGTGCATTTTTATTTACCATTTCCAATCTACTTTACTCTTGAGACTAAAAGTGAGTTTGGTACCACTAGAGCAGAGAAAGGCGTAGAGGATAATCTTAATAATGAACATCTTATATTAATTAAATAAAATACTAAAAACTTTCCGGATTCCTTGCATTAAAAGAGCAGGGGAGTTTTAAATAAGTTTTTTTAGAAAAGAGGATTTTTAAAAGATTTGTCGTATTAAGAATATAGAAAGTTTTGAAATAATTAAGTTTAAGAATGATTTTTTGAGAAAAATAGAAGTAATTTTGTAAGACATGCCGATTTGGGAGTATAAACAAAGTAGCTCGATATCATTTCTAGTAGTTATTGGAAATTGCTTAACAGAGAGTCTGGAGGTGTCCTATGATTGATCCAATTTTAATACCGATATTTATAATATCTTTTATTGTCGTACTAATCTCTGAACTCGTAAATTCTCATTCCCTCCGAAAAAAACATGCCGTGAAGAGAGAAGTAACTCCGGGGGAACGAATACAGCAATCAATCTCGAAATTAAGTAGTTCCTCTCAGAAAATCGATACCATAATCAAGGATATTGTTCAGGACATAAAGAGTCGCCAAACTGTGCTGGAAGAGTTGAAAGCAAGGCATCATACTCTATTCCAAAAGGAGGAGGAACTTTCAAAACGAGTGCAAGTGCTTAATGACCTTCCACTCGAAGTCGCAAAGTACTTTCAGCAAATTAATGAGCAGACACTACAACAAATGGAAAAGAAAAGAGCAAGAAGAGATAATCTGATGTTCGTTTTAGGAATAGTAGTCACAAATATTATAGCGATATTATTGGTAGTCTTTAGAGGGAGATAGTTTTTGGTGCTATTTTGGTAACTTCCGATAACGGCTCGTTAAATTGGTAAAATAATAAATAAAAAAGGTAATTACATGCAAACAATAACCCTAATCAACTAAAAGGGCAGGGGAAATAATAATTAAAATAAATAATATTAAAAAATTGACAAAAGGTTAGAGTAATATAGGGAAGCATCTCGATTTAGATTAATTAAATCTAAGAAAATAAATAGGGAGGGCTTTAAAAATGAAAGAAAGTGATAGAAGAACAAAAATTATACTTTATTCCAAATTATTTCTTATAATTTTATTTTTAATTTCAGTTATATTTTTATCAGGTTGCGGTGGTAAAAAAGAAGTAGATTATAGTCGAGTAGAGTCTGCTAGCGAAAAACAGATTGAGAAAATTAAATTCGGAATAAAAAAAGAAACAAATGCAGAAATAGGAAATTTTTTTGTTGTTAAAAGTAATGATTTTGAAAAAGTTTATTTTGTTGCAACTAGATTATCTGGTCCGGGAATAAGTGATGATTGTATAGGCGTTTGGGCTATTTCAGGAGATAAGAATGATCCCGGAATGATTTTTTCTGTTAATGGGATTGCTAAAGAATTTTCAGATTATCCTGCTGGCAATAAAACAACAACAAATGTTACAATGTCTGATGATGGAGCAGATTTAGTAGAAAAATATATACTTAATAAGGTTGGGGATTAAACAATGAAGTATATAGTCTGTTATTGGTAAATTTTGTACGCATCATAAGAATGACCAAATAAAATAATAATCTAATCGACCAAAAGGGCAGGGCAGGGAAAACTGCTTCTAAATAACTAAAAAATACTAAAGGTAATTTTTAAAAAAAAGAAGGATTTTTTTGGATAAATATGGTAAAATATCAATGAAATATTATAATTTTACGAATTTTCTTTGTTATAATATTTTTAATATACTTTAAAAAAATGGTGAATATAATGATTGAATCTGGATTTAAAGAACAAGTTTATAAAAAAAATTTCATTACTAACGTTATTTTTAAAATTAATTTTTCAAAAATATTAGATCTTAGCGAAAAAAAGCCTCCCATTAAATTAAAAAAAATAATTAATGAAAAATTTCCAGGATTAGAAGTAAAAAGAATACCCCAAATTAACACTCGAATTATGAAGGATTCAACTCTCGATGTTAAAGGAACAACTAAAGTATTATGGATATTTTCAAATCGAGAAAAAACAATAAAAGTAGAAATTGATCAAGAATACTTGGCAATTGAATATAATAAATATAATAATTTTACTGAGTTCTTTCAAACTATAAAATATATTTTTAAAGAATTTATAGAACTATATGACATAAAAATAATTAATAG
>DASRME010000333.1:0-2596 GCA_035648095.1 Atribacterota bacterium
AATAAATATCTAATAAGTAGAATTTCTTGCACTAACTTTGATAGAATCTGATTTACATGATATTAAAATACTGTGGAAACCCTACGGACTTGTCCGTGGTATTTTGCCCTTCGGGTTAATATAATTCTCGGTCAGCCTGTCAATATTTGACATTTCAATTCCCCAATGTCAAATGTTGAGACCTGACCCCTTTTACTAGTAGTGCTTCTGTGAAAGGCGAGGAACCGACTTGCTAGATTTGCCAACTACATACTGTGTTAAAATAGAAATTTCAACAGCGACTTCATTGCCCTTTAAAGCCATATAAGCATCCGGTGGGTCTTCACCAATCCTCCAAGTACCATTGTATGATGCACATAATGCTTCAATTACGAATTGCTCATCTTCTCGAAGAGAGGAAGCCATGCTTTACCTCCTGAAACATAACGTGGGCATCACCGGCGGCTGTAAGCCGTCGGGTGGATGCTATGGTTAGGCCAACCCGAATAAGCGGATTAACCTACCCTATAGCAACAGAACCATTTTTGCGAATCCAAATGCCGATAGGACAATTATTGAAGATGCTTCCACTCATAAAAATTCCCCCGATCTGGATCCCACTCCCAGATGTATCGAAGAGTTCCGGCTTGGGTGAATCTGAGCATTTAACAAAGTAACCATCTGGTGTATATAACTCTGCGTTTGCTTTGAATGAATCACCAATACCATGTGTTAGTTCGAACATTACTTTATTTTCAAGGCTGCATATAAATTTGCCTTGTTCGCCTCTTATGTTGATGTTGGCCTTTTTTCCAGCCTCTGTAGGAAAAATTCGGTTGCCTTTAACCTTCGCCAGATATGTTCCATCCGAGTGATAAATTGGTATTTGCGTAGTGAAACCAATACCTTGTTCCTTAATGACTTCCATAAGTGGTGTGTCCTCATACTTCAGAATGACAGGAACATTGATAAACGTATTTGTTGCGACGGTTATGCTGGGTGATGATTGAAAAACAAGTTTCATAATCTACCTCCTAAATTACCTTCTAGATAAACTGGCCTAACATAAGAATAGGTGTACTAATGGGAAAAGCAAATGTTGCTTTTCCCGACTACCTAATATTATGTGCTTATTATTGATATAAATAGGGACACCTATTTATCTAATTAAAAAGTAAAATATTAATTATCTAAGAAAATAATGTTTTTTTAATTATAGACCCCGTAAGTTTCCTTTGATAAAGATGGAACTAACATGAAAAATAAAATTGTCAAAAGATACTTCTTTTTCATCCGAATTCCCCCCAATGATAATTTATCAATTTCTAATAATTTGCTTTGACACCTACTGCATTTCATAATCTCATCGCTCTATATCCTTATAAAATTGCTAAATTCGATCTTGGATATTTTTTCTATCTTGCGGTGGGTTTAGTTTTATCCAAGTCCTTATAAAATGAGTATATTCAGGGATAGGCATCTTATAAATATCGTCTTTTTCAAATCCCTCTGCTTCTCTTTTTTCATGAAAATCGGTCATAAAATCAGTAAATTTATACCAGATTACTGTCCCGCTCGGAGAGCCTTCTAAACCATTTTCAACAAACCAATTTCTGATTTGCCGAATAGCTATCATTGGATTATTTTTGTGAGATTTTATATCAGAGTTTGACAAGTCAGAAATGGCAGCTTGATACCTGTAGTTCTTTTCTTCCAAAATTAAACACTGCTTATCTGAATACTTCCTTCTTTGAAATACGCGACAACCGATATCAAGGCCAAGCTCAAATGGCATATTAAGCCTAAAATATTCTCCCTTCCTTCTAGCCTGAATTCTTGAGAGATCATGAATGCCATATTTTGACTGCTTGATTAATTCACAAATTTTATTAAATCTCGGTTCCCCGGAATCAAAACGCTCCAAGGAAATTCTAGGCAAAAATCCGAGATAAATAATTGTAAATAATATAGGCCTCAGTAGAGATGAATATTTTCTATCAAAGGGGCAATTAATAAAAACATTTCTTCCATAATCATTATTCATTGTCAATTACTTTTCTTTATGCGTATCCCCGTCTCTGGGAGGAATCGGATCTTTGCCGTGACTTGCTGTTCTCTGGATTGTTCCATCCTTTCCATGAATAACCAATTCAGATTTTTGATTTTGGCTGGTTTTCCGTGCATAATCAGTGGCATCTTGTTTCTTGTCAAAGGTCTTGGAAGCTCTTGAAGCTCCGCCTTTCTTTACGCTCCAACCACCGCTGGGGTTAGGAACCACGTGATGAGTTTTTCTCGCCATTTTTTTTCACCTCTTTCGTTAATATTTTTTACGCAAATTCTAATCTAAAATCAGCTCGACTTTACTTATTTTTACTTATTAACGATTATTCTTTATACTTTGATTAAATCTTCTATATTCTTCTTTCATATCGATATTCGATAGAATGCGCTCACCTTTATTTTTCAATAGAAGAATATCGTCAATAAATATTTCAAAAGATGTTGTATAGAAAAATGATATTGCAATCAATATGTCTTGAAAAAAAGATATTGAATAAATTGCGGTTTCAATTATTTTACCTTTAAAATAAAATGGCATAACGCTACTATCAAGAAC
>DASRME010000334.1:0-2076 GCA_035648095.1 Atribacterota bacterium
CCAGCGTGGCGATTAGAGAAGGTGTCTTAAAAAACCTCGACATTACTAAAGAGCATTTTCTGCATCTTTATAATAATGTTTCCTATGATTATTTTGTCTACGATTCAAAAAAAATTAATCAAGTGCGTCAGTTTGCTGCCAGCAACTATATTCAGATAATGGTGATAAATATCGATGCGTTCAGAAAAACTTTAGAAGATAAGGATGAAGAAAAAAAGAGCAATATTATCCACAGAGAAAGTGATAAATTGTCAGGGAGAAAGCCTATTGAGTTTATCCAGGCAACGCACCCGATAGTCATTATAGATGAGCCTCAAAGTGTTGATAACACCCCAAAGGCAAAAGAGGCTATTGAAACTTTAAATCCACTTTGCACCATGCGTTATTCTGCTACGCATAGAAATCCTTATAATCTGCTTTATAAACTTGATCCTATTAAGGCTTATGATATGCGCTTGGTAAAACGAATTGAGGTTGCATCTGTTTTGAGCGAAGAATATTTTAACGAACCTTTTATTCGATTTAGAGCTGTTGATAATCAAAACGGAATCAGGGCTAAATTATCTATACATGTGGATTCGTCAAGCGGTCCGAAACTTAAAAATGTGACAGTTAGATCAGGAGATGATTTATTTATCAGATCAAATGAGCGGGAAAATTATCGGAATAGTTATATCATCAATGAGATTAATGCCGAACCGGGTAACGAATATATTTCATTTAGCAACGGTATAACCCTCAGTTTAGGGCAAACTCAGGGTGGTTTAACTGATGATATTATGAAAGTTCAGGTTAGAAATGCTATACAAGAACATTTGGAGAAGGAGCTAAAAGTTAAAGACAAAGGAATTAAAGTTCTTTCATTATTTTTTGTTGATAGAGTAGCGAATTACCGCTCTTATGATGAGCAAGGCAATTCGGTAAAAGGGAAAATAGCTTTGTGGTTTGAGGAGTATTTTAATGAGTTAATCCAAAAACCGCGTTATAAGGATTTGCTGAAATTCCCGCTGGGAAAGCTTCACGATGGTTATTTTGCTGCCGATAAAAAAGGCATTTTGAAGGATACTTCAGGCAGTACTTTAGCAGATGAAGATGTTTACAATAAAATTATGAAAAATAAAGAACAGTTACTATCTTTAGATGAGCCACTACGTTTTATTTTTAGCCATTCTGCTTTACGAGAAGGGTGGGATAATCCCAATGTTTTTCAGATATGTACACTCAATGAAACAAAATCAGAAATGAAAAAGAGACAGGAAATCGGGCGGGGACTAAGGCTGCCGGTTAACCAGCAAGGAGAGCCGATATTCGATGAGACGATTAATCGTCTTACCGTTATTGCTAATGAAAGCTATGAGGATTTTGCCAGAAAGCTACAGACCGAGATAGAGGAAGATTTTAATGTTCGCTTTGGGGCTGTGAGTAAAAATGCCTTTGCAAAAATTATACAAGTTGTTAATGAAAAAGAAACGACATTAGGAGACGAAAAATCGCAAAAGATTTGGGAAGAACTAAAACAGCAGGGGCATATTGATGAGGACGGCCAAATTCAGCCTAAATTTAATCCTTCGGATAAATACTTTGAAATTAAACTTAGCCCGGAATTTCAAGATGTAAAACACCAGGTTATTGATATTGTTCAAAGTTATTTATTTTCTGAACATGTTGTTAATAGGAATAATAGAAAAACTTTGAAAATAAATAAAATGATATATCTTGATGATGAGTTTAGGAAACTTTGGGATAAAATCAAACCAAAAACAACCTATTCAGTGGAATATGACACGGATATTCTAATTGAAAAAGCTTCAAAAGCCATAAGAGAAATGGACCGGATAGAAAAGGTCAAAATTGTCTACAGAAAAGCAGAAGTGGACATTCAAGAAAAAGGCATTGTAACTAAAGAGTTAAGAGTTCAGGAGACTACAGCTTCTTATGGTGAAGGTAAAGTGAATTTACCAGACATTCTTGCCTATTTACAGAAAGAAACCGAGTTAACCAGAAATACAATAGTGCGAATATTGATAAATTCCGGTAGAATCGAAGAATTTCTTTTAAACCCTCAGAAGTTTATGG
>DASRME010000335.1:0-3740 GCA_035648095.1 Atribacterota bacterium
ATCAACCGATCGAATTGTGGATGCAGTAAAAATTGCCGGAGGGGAAACTGAAGAAGCAAATTTAGATTTAATTAACCTTGCTGCTCTCCTTAAAGATGGACAAAAAATAATTATTCCTTATAAAATTTACAACCAAACTGGGGAAGAAATGAATAAAGATATTTATAACAATGTGGAAAATGGGTATTCTTCTTCGGTTTCTACCTCTGCGAAAGTTAATATTAATACCGCCGATACGATTATATTACAGACTCTACCCGGAATTGGACCGGTTCTTTCAGAAAGAATAATAGAATATAGAAATCAAAATGGATTATTCGGAGTGATTGATGATATAAAGGATGTTTCCGGAATTGCAGAAAAAAAATATGAAGGAATTAAAGATCTAATTTGTGTCCAATAAAAAATATATCTTCAGATAATAAATACAATGTCATTAGACCTTTACCTATCATTTTAGCCCTCTATATCATTGGAATAATTTATGGTAAATTCATCAGTATTAATCTAATATTATTGTTTTCTATTTTAATATTTTTAATAATAATTACTGTGATAAGTTTTATAAAGCAGTGGGAAATAACCACTGCTTTATTATTTTTAATTATATTTTTAATAGGCATATTCAATTATAATCTTAACTCAAGTCCAATTGGACCTGAACATATAGCAAATTTTATAGGAGATAAGAAATTAACTATAATCGGTAAGGTGTTAGAAAAAGAATTTTATCCTAATCAAGAAAAAATATCTTTGAAGGTGAAGGTATACCAAATAGAAGGAAAAGATAATAGTATTAAAGCACAAGGCTTAATATTAGTGAATACTTATTTAGATAATTGCCCGTTTGAATATGGGGACGTGCTAAAGATAAAAGGGGTATTAGAAAAACCGATAAAACAGAAGAATTTTGGAGAGTTTAATTATGAATTATATTTAGCTCGAGAAAAAATCTTTACTTACCTTAACATCTGGCAGGAAAGAGATATTTTAAAGATAGGAGAAGATAATTCGAATTTTTTTTCATCTTTTTCCTTATCTGCGAGAAATAAAATAAAAGAGATTACAAAACAGACTTTACCGGCACCTTATAATTATCTTCTTATAGGTATGCTATTAGGAGAAAAAAGTTTTATTCCGCCTGATTTAAAAGAACTTTTTGCCGATGCGGGAATTATGCATATATTGGCAGTTTCAGGTTTACATGTAGGAATAATTGCTATGGCTTTACTTGCTTTCTTAAATATGTTGAGATTACCGAAGAAGCTCAAACTGCTTACCTTGATATTAATTTTAATAGTGTATGCCTCTATCACCGGCTATCGCCCTTCGGTGTTAAGAGCCACCATTATGTTTATTTTATTAATAGGAGGTAAGTTAATTAATAGGAATGGAAATCTTAATAGTTCTCTTTTTTTTGCAGCATTTTTAATCTTGTTGTTAAATCCTTTAATATTATATGATGCCGGATTTCTCTTATCTTTTATAGTAACTTTTTTTATTATAAATTTATCACCAATCTTGCAAGAATTGTTTTCTAAAATAATAGCCTGGATTGGCAATCCTTTAGCAGTTTCAACAGCTGCCTGGGTAGGAATTTTCCCGCTTTCTGCATATTTTTTCACTAAAGTATCGATCATTTCCCTTGTTTCCAATATATTTATTATCCCTTTAACCGGGATAGCGATAATATTAGGATTTGTAACTTTTTTTATCGGATTAGCGAGTATTTCCTTGGCTGGGGCAATTGCCAATATAAATTACCTGGTATTAAATCTTATTACCTTTATAGCTAAATCATTTTCCCTACTTCCTTTTGCCTTTATTTATGTTGCTCAACCTTCAATTATAGTAATTACATTTTATTATCTAATGGTTTTTTTTATGATTGAAATGTACTATAAAAAAACACTATCACAGAATATAAAGAAAAAAGCTATCTTAATTGTATTAGTAATTATATTACTAATAATTATTGTTCAAGTATTATACCCAGTAGCTGACCTCAAAGTAACTTTTATAAATGTCGGAGAGGGAGATTGTATCCTCGTTGAAGCCCCCGATAAGATAAATATCTTAATCGATGGGGAGGTACTCCTCAAAGTGATTTTGATGTAGGAAGTAAAGTCGTTGTACCCTACTTAAGAAGAAAAGGGATAAATGAGATTGATTTACTAATTTTAACCCATCCTGATTTAGATCATTTAGAAGGATTATTGTCAGTACTAATGGCATTTAAAGTAAATATGGTTTTAGATAGCGGATTACCCTGTGATTCATCAGAATATAAAGAATTTATTTCTATAATACTTAAGAAGGGTATACCATATCATCAAGCTAAAGCCGGAGATAATTTTATTTTTAATAACAGTTTAGAAATATTTTTGCTTAATCCTTTGAATGATTCTGATTTCTACGAGGAATCAGATTTTAATAATGCGTCAATTGTGGTAAAATTATTCTATAAAAATGCTGATTTTCTTTTTACTGGAGATATAGAAGAAGCTGCTGAAAATAAATTATTGGTCTGGCAAAATATTTTACAGAGTGATATATTAAAAGTTGGTCATCATGGAAGTGCAAATTCTACTAATGTAGAATTCTTAGATAAAGTTGATCCGAGCATTGCGATTATTACTGTAGGTAAAAATTCTTTTGGACATCCTTCGCAGAAAGTCATAGATAGATTGGAGGATAGAAATATAAAAACATACCGAACAGATGAAAACGGAACAGTTATTGTAAGAACAAACGGTCAGGAATATTGGATAAAAACTCTGAGAGAAAGTAATTAAAATGAACCAAAATAGATATATGAATTACGAAAATATGTTAGAACTTATAAAACAAGAGAAAGTATGCCCTGTTTACCTGTTATACGGAGAAGAAAATTATTTAAAAGAAGATATTTCAAAAAAGCTTCGAAATAAATTAATTGATTCTGCTTACAGAGAGTTAAGTTATCATGTTTTCTATGGTGAAAAATTATCTATAAATGAAATAATAAATGATTTAAATACACTGCCTTTTATGGCAAAACATAAATTATTAGTAATAAAAGAAGCAGAAAAAATTAACAAAAATGATGAGAAGAAAATAATAAATTATTTTAATAAACTCAGCTTAAAAAATAATTTTTCAACTCTGATAATTATTTACAAAGAGAGCAAACCAACCAAAGAATTAATTACAGCAATCAAAAAGACAGGAATAGTAGCTAATTTTAGCGTTGAAGATAAAGCAAAACTACCCTTATGGATAAAATCCAAATTTAGTCAGAGTAATAAAAAAATTACCAAGGAAGCGTTATTTTATTTACAATCTATAGTTGGTTCTGATTTAGCCCGCCTTTTTAATGAAATAGAAAAAATAGATATTTATACAAAAGACCAAAAAATAATAGAAAAAGAAGATGTTATAATAACCATAGGTGGTTTAGAAGCAGTTAATATATTTAAAGTATTAGATTCTATTGGAGATAAGGATATAAAAAACGCAATAGAAGGTCTTACAAGATTAAACCAAGGCAATCTTCATCATTTATCCATATTTTCTATGATACACAGGCAAATAAAGCTTATACTTCAAACAAAATTGTTACTTACAGACGGTTTTTATTCTAAGGAGATAGAGAAAAAACTAAAGCTTCCTTACTTTGTTGTTGGAAAAATAATAAAACAATCTGAAAAATACACTTTTAAGGAAATCGATAAATCTTATGAATTATTGAATATCGCAGA
>DASRME010000336.1:0-2725 GCA_035648095.1 Atribacterota bacterium
CGGGAATTTATTCATTTAATGGATGAGCATAACCACACCATAGCCAGTATGAAAAAAATAGTGATTACATCGATAAAAGGATATGCTATTGCTAATGGAGCGGGTTTGGTCTATGCCAGTGATTTTACCATTGCTGCCGAAGATGCCAAATTTGGTACAACGGCCATTAATCTTGGATTGATCTGTTTAGGACCTGCCGTTCCTTTGTCTCAATTGGTTGGAAGAAAAAAGATTTTGGAGTTAATTCTAACCGGCGATATTATTTCTGCAGAAGAAGCGCAAAAGTTAGGTTTAGTAAACCACGTAGTTCCCTCCGAAGAACTTGAAGAAAAGACGATGGAGTGGGCAGAAAAATTTGCCCAAAAAAGCCCCCTTGCTCTTCAAATAGGGAAAAGGGGTATTTATCAGATGCAGGATTTACCCTATCATCAAGCGATAGATTATATGGGCGAACTTTTTACCTCCTTATGTTTGACTGAAGATGCTAAAGAGGGGGTGCAGGCTTTTCTTGAAAAGAGGAAGCCTTTATGGAAAAAACACTAAAAATTACTTTTTGAAAAAAAGAGAAGAGAAATAATAAAAGGAAGGAACCTGAATCAAAAAGTGAATTGTTCGGAATGTAAGAGAAAAATAACAGATGATAATTATTTTATGGTTGATGACCTGCCGGTTTGCTATAAATGTCTTTATGGTCAAATCGAACCTCTTGCGATATATCCTATCGGGAAAGTTAGCCAGGTGAATCCTGATGGAATTTCCAGGATAGATCTTTTCCCCTATCAGAAGAGATTCATGTATAAATTAGAAGAAGAAAAGTGGATCACTATTGTTTATTATTTACACCAGGTTAATTCCATGAATACCATTTTTAAAAGAGGGAAGGATAGTAATGGTAAGGAAGTGGGAATCTTTGCTTCCCGAAGCCCTCATCGGCCTTCACGGATTGCCATTAGCGATGTGGAATTAATCAGAATCTCTCACTTTAGCATCTTTGTAAAAGGACTTGATGCTTGCCAGGACAGTCCGGTTTTAGATATAAAAGTAGCCAAGAAGCTATAATAATATTATAATAAGGGCAGACACCTATTTATTTGATATACTGAGGAAGACTAAAGATATTGCGAAATACATCATTATATTCCCCTGCAATGGTCAGAAAGTTAAAAAAAGGGGGCATAAAAAACATTAATGCAAGCCCCCGATCAAAAGGAGGTCAATTAATAAAATGAGTTATGATACACCCAATTATAAAATAATAGAAAAAGAGGATCAATTTGAAATACGCTTATATGAAGCCTATATCATGGCAAAAGTGGCACTAGAAGAAAAAATGAGTGATAGAGGTTTTCAACGTATTTTTAGTTATATTTCTGGTAATAATTCAAAAAAAGAATCCATTGCCATGACTGTGCCGGTTTTTAATCAAGAAGTCGGAACAAAATATTCTACCGCTTTTGTCATGCCGAGTAAATATAAGGATACAACATTGCCCTCACCTGATGATCCGGAGATAAAAATTGAGAAAGTTGCTTCTAAAAAAATGGCAGCTTATCGTTTTAAAGGAACTGTTTCTCAAGAAATTATATCAAAGAATAAAAATATACTTGGTCAATGGTTAGAAAAAAAGGGCTATACGATACTATCCGAGGCCTGGTTAGCCCGCTACAACTCACCCTTTTCTCTTCCGATATTACGAAGAAATGAAATTTTATTTGAGGTTGCTAAAAAAGAATAGATTCGTCGGATGTCATTTAAGATCAGTTGAATGGATGAGATTAGACCGTCTTATTCTTGGAATAAGACAGGGGAACATTTCGTCTATCTTATCATATTTCTCATAAATTAAAAAAAGGGGTCAGTTCTCAGCACTTAACTTAACTTTAAAAAAATTGAGAATCACTCTTCTTAAATTCCAAAATTACAGAATTGACGGTCAGTAAGATCTTTTGAGATTAAAATGAAAAACCTTTAGATGAGGAGATGAAGAAAATATGTTGACAAAAAGAATGAAAACATGTATTGCTTCATGAGCTGTTTTGGGAGTGTTTTGTATTGTTGGAGCCTTTGTAAGGTCAGGTTATCAGAGCGAAGCTTACTATCTATTTGCTTTATGGTACAATCGAGTGATTATGGGATTGCTGATTGGGTTAGCTGGTGGAAACCTGGGATGGCCAAAAGTAATTGGCCGAGGTGCCCTTTTTGGTTTAATCGTTTCATTTGCTTTTTATAGTTCTACCGGCTTTAATGACGTTGTGAGTTTTCTGGCAGGTATCCTATACGGTATTATTATTGAGTACATTGCATTCAAATATGGTAATTAACGGGAAGTCATAAGTTATATAGGGTCAGATGCTGTCTTGCAATATGACAAAATAGATAGCAGAATATATTGGCGAGAATATACTACAATAAGCAGGGTGATTAAAAAAATAAAGGGAAAAGATAAAAAGTGATATGGCATGAGCTGACCCTTATTCTGAACAGGGCAAATGATTTTACACACTGAATTGTTTTTTTAAAAACAGTCAATAAAGGGGAGCTATGAATAATAACTTTAACTTATCCAGTTTAAGTACAGATCAGATAAAGGAATTATGGTCCAAGACTTATAACCGAGATGGTAAGCCGGATTGGTCTCATATATTTCCTTATTACCACGAAGAAATAGTATTCAAGGATGCGATTCAAAAAATAGTGGGGATTGATGAATTCAAGAATCTTTGTG
>DASRME010000337.1:0-2016 GCA_035648095.1 Atribacterota bacterium
ATATTGTTCAGTTCATTTAACCTGAGGGTGTATCTTGCATTCTTGTGAGAACAAGGAATTTCCTTACCCTGACTGTCTTTTTTTCCTTCGAACCACTCTCCCGAAAAATTAATCCCCTTATCCGGGATATCTTTTTTCATCCCTTCCCAGTAAGGGACTCCATTATTAATCAATACATTAGAGAAAATAACTTCACCTGGTGTAATTAATGCTTGATAAATCACTGGATCATCTTCCGGATTGACACTATGAATAATGCCAAATATGCCTGATTCCATATTTACCGCCCTGATTACCCCGTCAATTTTTCTAAGATAGGCAATATCATCACCAACGACGGTCTGGCCAGGGATCATGGCGGTACTGGTCTTCCCGCAAGCACTGGGATAGGCTCCGGTAAAATAGCTAATTCGATCTTTTGGGCCATGAACGCCCATGATAAACATATGCTCTGCCAGCCATCCTTCTTCATTGGCTTTTTTAATAGCCAACCTGAAAGCCAATTTCTTTAATCCCAAAGAGTTACCTGCATATTGATTATTCACCGAATACACTCTGTTTTCTTCCAGATCAATATAAATCCTCCGTTTATCTATATCTGCGCTAACCCCATTCTCTAATCTTCCGGCAGAGTGGAGGAAGAAAAAGAAATTTGAGGAACCGTTTAGCTTTTTAAATTCTTCATATCCTTGCCGGTAAAGAAGATCCTCGCTATGAGCCACATAAGCAGAATCAGTAATCTGTAACGCTTTTAAGGAAAATATAGAATTGGTGGGACCGAGAGAAAAGAATCTTACCAACATCTCTTTACCGGACATAATGCCATCAAGATAAGAATATATTTCTTTCAGCCCTTTTTCTTTTTCTATGGAATTTATTTTTATTCCCCAATCTGCATCTTTAGACAATAAATATCTGGTATGGGCTTTGTCTCTGCCTTGGTCATCATAACCATCAAAGTGGATGGTATGGCCTTCCATTTTTAATTTTTTTTCTTCTCCGTTGATTAGGGCTAATTCCCTTACATAGGCAGTATCTTCCTTTGAGTCAGTTATTATGGTTACTCTTGCCGGCTTGCAAAGTTGAATGGCTTCTTGAATGACATTTACCACATGCTGATTATTTAGTTCTTCTAATTTCCGTAAATTAATTTTGTCCATAGATTTACCCTCACTTATCTTTTCAAATTAGTATAAATTTATTATTGTATGACAATATAATTTTTATGAAATTATATTGCTGTATTTGCTTATTTTCTATAACTCTTCAATTAATAGTATACAAAATTCATTGATTCCTGTATACTTTTATAATCTCTCCATACCCCGGAGAAATAGTTATTTCTCCATTATCAAAGACTACTTTCCCTCTAACTATGGTCTTTTCCGGTTTTCCGTAAACTTCCCATCCATCATATACCAGGGCGCTGTCTCTGCATTTGGTGAACATTTTATCCCTGGAAATAATGCCTTTTTTGTTGGGGTCGAAGATTACAAAATCGGCATCAGAACCCAGGGCAATGGTTCCTTTTTTAGGATATAAACCAAATATTTTCGCCGGATTTTCACAAATAAGTTCTACCATTTTATCTAATTTAATTTTTCCTTCTTTTACTGCTGTGAAAAGTAGGGGCAGTCTGGTGGATAAACCCGGAAATCCCGCAGGAGGAGTAAAGATATCTTCACTCCCCTTTTCCTTTTCTTCTTTAGTATAAGGTGCGTGGTCACTTCCTATAATATCTATACTTCCATCTCTCACAAATTCCCACATTTTCAACCTTTCTTCTTCACTTCTTAAGGGAGGATTACACTTGGCAAATACTCCAACTATATTAAGAGCGTTTTCATTAAGGAATAAATAGTGGGGGCAGGTTTCCGCTATAACATATACTCCTTTAGATTTTGCCTCATTCACTAATTCTACTACTTCCGGAGTAGTAATGTGACATATTTCAACTTTTGCCCCAGTCTTTTCTGCAAAGAGCAAAATCTTGGAAGTTGTTTCTATCTCTACAAC
>DASRME010000338.1:0-7738 GCA_035648095.1 Atribacterota bacterium
GATATACATTGGTGCTGTTTCTCTCAAGTAGGTGATAACCGTCTGATTGGAAGTTACATATCCGCCATTTACTCCAAATGCCTTACCCAGGGTTCCCACCAATACATCTACTCCCCTTGCATGAGTATATTCTTCCGTGCCTCTACCGGTCTTTCCGTAAGCGCCAATACCGTGAGAATCATCTACCACCAACAGAATATTTTCCGGGAGTTCCTGGTCGTATTTTTTGGAAAGGTTGGAAATAATATCCAGAGGGGCAGAATCACCTCTCATGCTGAATATACCGTCGGTGACAATGATTAATCTTTTTGCTTGGCCAATAGATTCTTTTATCCTATCTTCGAGCTCATTTATATCCAGATGTTTATAAATTTTTTTATCTTTTGGTCTGGAAAGTCGAAGGGCATTGATTATACAATTATGGTTTAATTCATCACTTATTACAATGGTGTCAGAAGTTATGAGAGGGTTTAAGATTCCTACTACTGTAGAATAAGCTGAGCTGAAAAGCATAGCATCATCTCTTTGGTGAAATGCGGCTAATTTCTTTTCGAGTTCCCGGTGAGATTGGAATGTTCCGCTGATGAAACGGACAGCTCCCGGTCCGACTCCATATTTCTTGGTTACTCTTTCTTCTTCCTGGATAACTTCCTCTCTTAAGGACATTCCCAGATAAGAGTTAGAATTCATTCTGATAAATTCCTGTCCGCCTTTCCCTTTAAGGAAATATCTGGGACCTTTTTCTCCTTCAGCTTTTTTAACTTTAGTTATAATAGATTCCTTCCCTTTTAATCGTCCTTCCTGTTTTAACTCTTTTAGAGTTTGAGAAAGAACTTTCTCTAAATTGTCTAATCCCATTTTTTTATCCTCCAAATTAATTTACCAATTTACCGATTAGCCAATTGACCAATTGTTAAAGAAAAAAACTTGCTGCCCGAAACTCATTACTCATCACTTATCACTTTATTCTACACGCTAACATGTAGTTTATTTTTTAATTTTTCAATCATATCTTTAGTCATTGCTTTAAGATCATAATCCGGAGACCATCCCCAATCTTCTCTGGCAGCAGTATCGTCTAACCGGTTAGGCCAGGAATCGGCAATTACCTGCCGCATTGGGTCAACATCATAGTTTATTTCAAAGTCCGGAATATATTTTTTGATTTCCCCAGCGAGCTGCTCCGGATTAAAGCTTTCTGCAGTAACATTATAGGCATTCCGGTATTTTAATCGGGAAGGGTCAGCTTCCATCAGGTTAACCGCAGCTTTTAAACCATCAGGTATGTACATCATATCCAGACAAGTATCTTTATCTAAGAAGCAGGTATATTGTTTATTTTTTAATGCCTGGTAAAAAATTTCTACGGCATAATCGGTAGTTCCTCCGCCGGGGAGGGTAGTATAAGAAATGATTCCCGGAAAGCGCACTCCTCTGGTATCTACTCCATATTTTGAATGATAATAATCACAAAGCAGCTCTCCGGTAACTTTGGTCAATCCATAGATAGTATTGGGTCTTTGTATTGTCTCTTGAGGGGTATTATTCTTTGGAGTGGAAAAGCCAAAGACGGCAATCGAACTGGGAGCAAAGACGGCGCATCTATATTCTCTGGCTATTTCCAGCACATTATAAAGGCCATTAATGTTTACTTTCCAGGCCAATTGAGGATTCTTTTCACCGGCAGCAGAGAGGACAGCTGCAAGATGAAATATGGTATCTATTCTATATTTATTAATTACAGAATAAATCTCCTGGGCATCTAAACAATCGATATGTTCAAATATTTCATCTTGGTTAGTTATCTCTTTAGATATGGGTTTAATGTCTGAGGCAATAACATTTTTTTTACCATATCTTTTTCTCAAAAAAGAAATAAGCTCAGAACCAATTTGACCCAGCGCTCCGGTTATTAGAATTCTTTTCACTTTTTCTCCTTATTCTTAATATAATTTAATTCAAAGAATATTTTTTTATTCAGCATATAAACTCATTTTTATCTGATTTATAAAGTGGATAGCGTGATCTTTCATGATCTGTTCACTCTTATTTTGCTCTTTGTTTTCCAGTGCCTTTATAAGATCTTCAAAATCTTTGGGAATTTGCAGAGAATAAGCATCATTTTCTTTGGCAAAGAACCAGAGACGGCCAATTTGATTTCGTAATCTTTTTAAAGTCTCAGCCAAGGTCTGATTTTTGGTAGAACAGTTTACTAAATCGTGAAATTCTGCATCCAATAGAATTAATTTTCTTCTGTTTTTTTCTTGTTTTATTTTCACCAGCAATTCTTTTAATTTGTTTAATTCTTCCGGAGTTATCCTTTGGGCGGCAAGCCTCCCTGATAGTCCAATTAAAAATAGTCTAACTTCAAAAACATCTTTCAATTCTTGAAAGCTTACATCAGTGACATAGATACCATTATTAGGAATTATATGTACTAATTTTTCATTTTCCAGGAGAATAAGAACCTCTCGAATAGGTATAGGACTAACTCCAAATTCTTTCGCTAATTCTTTAATGCTTAACACTTGTTTTGGTTTGTAATCCAGATAATCTATCCGCTTTTTAAGCTCATTGTAAATTTCTATATTTACCATAAATATCACCTATATATTAATAATATATCATAAATATATCAATAAAATATTGGTATGTCAATCCTATAATAAGTATCGAGTATATAGTATAGCGTAGAGCGTACAGCGTTTAGCGGATAGTGAAGAAAAAAGAGAAAGAAGAATAAGAAAGATAAGGTCGTAAGGTACAAGTAGGGGCAGACCTTGTGTCTGCCCGAAATAAGTAATAAGTGATGAGTAATGAGAGGACAGAGTTAACTGGTTACATAGTTACCTGGATAACTGGTTAACTAAATTGAATGGGAAATTAATTTAATTGGTGAATTGGTCAATAGGTCAATTGGTCAATTTTTTTCCAAACGTAATTAAATAATTGAAAAACATTTCTAATTTTGTTATATTAAACTTAAAAGTGTTTGATTTATTTGTACCCGCTTGAAAACCTCAATATAAAAATTAAGGAGGAAATAATCTTGTATAATAATTCAGATGATATTGTTTGGGTAGATTTCGATAGTTTAGAAAAATTTATGGTTGATGTTTTTAAAGGGATAGGAGTTCCGGAAGAAGATGCCCGAATATGTGCTGATGTGTTGATTACTTCTGATAAGAGAGGGATAGATTCGCATGGCGTTGGCCGTTTAAAGCCCATATATTATGATAGAATTAAAGCTGGAATCCAGTCACCAAAAACAGATATGGAAATTATTAAAGATGGTCCTACTACCGCGGTTATCGATGGCCATAACGGAATGGGGCAGGTCATTGCCAAGAAGTCTATGGCTCTGGCTATTGAAAAAGCTAAAAAAATGGGGTTGGGAATGGTAGCAGTAAGAAATTCTACTCATTATGGGATTGCCGGTTATTATGTTTTAATGGCTATTGAAGCCGGGATGATTGGGATTACCGGGACCAATGCCCGGCCTTCGACTGCCCCTACTTTTGGAGTAGAAAATATGTTGGGGACTAATCCTTTAACTTTTGGAATGCCCTCTGATGAAGAATTTCCTTTTGTCCTTGATTGTGCCACTTCCATTACTCAGCGAGGTAAGATTGAATTTTATGACCGGGCAGAAAAAGAAATTCCACCCGGCTGGGTAATCGGGGAAGATGGGAAGACCAGAACAGATACTCATCAAATTTTACAAGACTTTAAAACAGGAAAAGCTGCCCTTGCTCCCTTGGGAGGCATCGGAGAAGAAACTGCCGGTTATAAAGGTTATGGTTATGCTACTGTTGTAGAAATCCTTTCTGCTGCCCTACAGAACGGGAAGTATCTTAAAATGTTATCGGGAGTAGAAGATGGTAAACCGGTGCCCATTAATTTAGGACATTTTTTTATAGCAATTAATATATCTTCCTTTATAGAGCTTAACTTATTTAAAAAGATAAGCGGAAATATTCTTCGTTCTCTTCGTTCTTCTAAAAAAGCTTCTGGAGCAGAAAGAATTTATACTGCCGGAGAAAAAGAGTATCTGGCCTGGCTAGAGAGAAAAGATAAAGGTGCGCCTATAAATAAGGTTCTTCAACAGCAGATTATTACTTTAAAAAAAGAACTTGGATTAACCAAGTATAAATTTCCTTTTGAAAAATAAAATAGAAGTAATTGCTTTTTCTGTCATTCTCGCAAAGCTTACGCCCTTGTTTTTGCGAAGCTGGGCTCTATAAAAGCAGACAGTGGAAATCCAAAACAATGTTTCGGAGGTAATGATGAAGCTTGAAAAGAAAATATCTATTTTTATTCTGCTCATTCTTTCCGTTTTAATCTTAAGTTCTATCAATGTGTTTTCCTGGAACAGTCACTTTTTTTATACTGAACTGGCCATAAAAAATAATGACTGGATAAACAATTTCCCTGAAATAGAAATAACTCCTTATATTTATGAAGATATAGATCAAGATGAGTATAATCCGGAATTTGTAATAAAATATGTTAATGAGAAAATTGGAGAAAAAACGAAAGCTTCAGATATTCTTATAAATTATTCAGACGAACCGGATTGGGATTTAGATACAAATTTAAAATTAAACAGATTACAAGGTTTAACCGGGGGAAGTCGGGGGTATCGTCATATGTATGTTTCTATGTTTGGAGGTTTACTGAAAGCTGGAGATGCCCCCAAAAGAGCCAATCACTTTTTTGAAATGTCTAAAATTGCCTTCGGAAAGGGTGATAATTATTGGGGGTTTAGATTTGCTGCTCGGGCTATTCATTATTTAGAAGACATTTCTCAACCCTGTCACACCTATCCGGCTCCTTTGGATGTCCTATTTAAGAAATTTACCAATGTAAAAAGACTGACTGTACTGATTACCAATGCTCATTACGGTTATGAAGATTTTAATGGATATCTTTTCGCACACTGGAAAGGCGAATTTTATAACCTGCTTCCCGAGGTGAAAACTGTTAAGATGGATGATGTAGTGGAGGGCACCATTAAACTAAGTAAAAAAGCCAGAAAAGATTTTACTCCTTCTTACAGAGAGACTATGAAATTATTTCCTGTATTAGATAATAAACGAGAGTTAATTATACTTGAGGAACGGGAAATAATAAAAATCGCTAACTCCCCAGATAGCCAAGAACTGATTAATTTGATGAAAAAAGATATTCTATCAGGATTAGGTTATTTAAATGGTTTTTTTGATCTGTTAAAAGAGTCAATCGAATGAACTCGTATCGAGTATCAAGTATCAAGTATTGCGTGAAGAAAAAGAGCGAAATGAACGGGGGCAAATAAAATGAAAAGAGTCAATTTTAAAACCATTATCATTTGTTTTCTATATTTGCTACTCCTCTTTTTTCTATCAACTTCGTCAGTTTTTTCAACAGAAAGTAAAAAAGATTTATATTCCCTTGAAGATGTCTCCAATATCCGTCAATTTCATCTTTCTCCTGCAGCATCAGGACTTCTTGGAAAAAATGGTTTTGCAGTTACTCCTGCTTATTATCAGGAGATAAGTGATATCTATTTAGAGTGCAAAGACGCCAACCAGCCTATATTTATAACCACTGATGCAGTTCTCCATGCCGGTCATATATTTTTTGATTATCTTTTGCGAATTTTAGAAGTAGAAAAACTTTATGATTCAGCAGTTAAACTTACTGACCGGATGCTTGAACTCTCTATCCAGCAGTATGAACAGGCAAGTAATAAAGAGGTCAAAGAAGCAGCCCGATTGAATATTGGTTTTTTTGCAGTGGCTAAGAGACAATTTGAACCTGAGTATCAGGTTGTCTATGGATTAGAGGAATTAGTGGAGCAAGAATGTGAAAATATAAAGAATCATAAGGGATTAGAGTTCAGAGAACTTTTAGCCTATATAAAAACCCCCAGTATTTATCAGACTCCTTATGCCTACGAAGATTATAGCCAATATATTCCCAGAGGTCATTATACCAGAAATGAAAAATTGGAGAAGTATTTTAAAGCGATGATGTGGTATGGGCGAATTGATTTTAAATTAAGACCGGCCTTAGAAGAATCAGCTATAACTTATGGTAAGAAGATGACCCTGCAAGCCATTTTAATGGCTGATGCCCTTTTAAGAGATGAAAATGCTTTTAAATTATGGAAAATGATTTATGAGCCTACAGTCTATTTTGTGGGAAAGTCCGATGATTTATATGTCGATGACTATATAAAACTTATTAAGGAAATGTTTTCCCCCAACGAATCTGTAGATAAATATAATAATCAAAAAAAGATTACTGAATTTATTAATAGAGCGATACAATTAAAAGCACCTAAGATTCTCTCTGGTTTAGCCTTTGCAGAGGATGACGATTTTAGGGTTTCAACTAAAGGCTTTAGATTTATGGGACAGAGATTTATTCCTGATTCTTATATGTTTCAGGAATTGGTATTTGGAGTAAAAGGTGAGAAGATAATTATGCAGTATACTGGTGATAAGAAACCTTTTACCATGGAGATTATCCCCAACTTTGGACCAGTTAGGGCCTTCCCCCGGGGATTAGATATATGTGCCGTGCTGGGATCAAAGAAGGCGCAGAAAATTTTAGAGGTAGAAGGAGATACTGAGTATACCGAGTACT
This sequence comes from Atribacterota bacterium, assembly GCA_035648095.1. Taxonomy (GTDB): domain Bacteria; phylum Atribacterota; class Phoenicimicrobiia; order Phoenicimicrobiales; family Phoenicimicrobiaceae; genus Sediminicultor. Next base: position 6,634 of record DASRME010000338.1, read on the forward strand.
ATAATCAATTAGATAATTTAAAAGAGGAATTTTCTCTAAAAGCCATAGAGGAATGGAAACAGAATCTCTATTGGCGCTGGCTTTATGCCCTGCTCCCCTTATTGGAGGAGAACAAAGATACAAATTTACCTTGCTTTATACAAAGTCCTGCCTGGATAGATAAAGAGCTGCAGACCGTGCTGGGTTCCTGGACTGAATTAAGGCATGATACCATTTTATATGCCAAGCAGAGTTATACTATGGCAGGTAAAGGGATGCCTCCTGAACCAAAGTTAACCTACGGTTATGTTGAGCCTTATCCCGAGGTCTATGTCAGATTAGAAGAGATGATGAAGGATTTAAGAAATAATCTTATTGTTCTTGACCTGGCTATTGATGGAATTCCGGAGAAAATAAAAGAATTTGAAGAATTATTAGATGAACTAAAAATTATTTCTGAAAAAGAAATTAGCAATACACCCTTAGAAAATGAGGAATGCGAACTTATTTGGAATATTGGCAGTAAGCTTAAATCTTTAAAAGAGTTTCCCTCAGAAATTTTGGAAAAGATAACCTCTGATATTGATGAGAAGATGGAAATTGTGGCTGATGTCCATACAGATGTAAATACCGGACAAGTTTTAGAGGAGGGAGTTGGCTCGCCTTTTAATATCTATGTTATAATAGATTCTGCCCGGGGATTGAGAATATGTCGGGGAACTGTTTTTTCTTATTATGAATTTAAACATCCTATGGAAGATAGATTAACTGATGAAAAATGGCAGGCGATGGGAGAAAATAGAGAAAGACCGAATCAACCTGATTGGATGAAGTCTTTTATCGGAGAATAACTCAGTAGCGAGCATATAGTATATAGTGAAGAAAAGAGGAAGGAGAATTTAGGAGTCAGAAGACTATTAGCAGAAAGTATTTAGGAAGTAGGGGTTCGATTCATCGAACCCGTTTCGGGTCGAATAAATTCGACCCCTACAAAAAAATCTAGAAATATATATAGACTTTCTATTTCCCCCTCTCTTTTAGAAAAGAGATTAAAGGTCAAGTTGAATAAAGTTAAAATTATAAGAGACAAATATTATATTATGATACTGTACGCTCTATACTAAAT
>DASRME010000339.1:0-4935 GCA_035648095.1 Atribacterota bacterium
ATATAACCAAAATGAAAAAAAGCGATATAAGGAAAGAGAGAAAGAATATGCAGATAATCTTTCAGGATCCTTATAGTTCGCTCGATCCAAGAATGAAGATAAAGGATATTATAGCTGAAGGCATGTTAACTCATAATATTCTAAAAAATACCCAGGAAAGGTATAAAAAAGTTGGAGAACTTTTAGAAAGAGTAGGTATTCCAGCTGAATATATGGACAGATTTCCTCATGAATTTAGTGGTGGACAAAGACAAAGAATTGGTATAGCCAGAGCTTTAGCTTTGGAGCCAAAAATAATAATGTGTGATGAAGCAGTTTCTGCTCTGGATGTTTCTATACGTTCTCAAATAATAAACCTTCTTAAAGATTTGCAAGAGGAATACAATTTGACTTATCTTTTTGTCGCTCATGATCTGAGTGTAATAAAGTATATAAGTGATAGAGTCGTGGTGATGTATTTAGGAAAAATAGTAGAGATAGCTGATAAAAAGGAATTTTTTAATGATACTTTACACCCTTATGCGCAGGCGTTGATATCCGCTGTTCCTGTTCCTAATCCAGATTATAAGAAGGAACGAATTATCTTACAGGGAGATGTCCCTAGTCCAGCGAATCCACCAAAAGGATGCAGATTCCATCCCAGGTGTTTTAAGGTAATGAAGATATGTTCTGAAATTGAACCTAAATTAAAAGAAATAAAAGCTGGACATTTTTGCGCCTGTCATCTTTATGGTAATTAAGACTGAAAAGTATTATACCCCCTCATATACAAATAAATCATAAAAGTAGATTAACAATATTTATAATATAAATTATTTTTAATTACCTACCTTTTTTAAAAGCCAGGTAATTTAGTATTTTAAAATGACAGATTAAATATAATATTTATTTTTAAATTGTTGAATCGAGTAATATATTATATTGACTTATTGACAAGTTTATTAATATTGTTTAGTATGTGTATTGAAATTAATCTTAAAAGATTATTCCATTGAATAAACTAATGCGCCCGTAGCTCAATGGATAGAGCAGGGGCTTCCTAAGCCCTTGGTTGGAAGTTCGACTCTTCTCGGGCGTACCATCTTTTACACATTCATTTTATCAAAAATAATGAGTTAGAGGTTTTTAAATGAAATTTGATTTAACTGATCACATTAAAGAAATTTTATTAGATTCTATAAAACAAATTGTTAGGCAGGATAATTTTCAGATTAAGGAAATCCCTAAAATAATATTACTCATCCCTAAAAATAAATCCCATGGAGATTTCTCCACTAATATCGCTATGCAATTATCCCGAGAACTGAAGTTAAAGCCCTTAGATATTGCAAATCTTATTGTAAGTAATTTAAATATTCAGGATATATTTATAGAAAAAGCTAAAATTGCCGGACCAGGCTTTATAAATTTTTGGTTGAGTGAGGATTGGTTATATAAGGTTCTGGATGAAATTAGAGAACAGGGAGAGAATTATGGTAAAGTAAATTTAGGTAAAGGGAAGAGGGTTCAAGTAGAATTTGTCAGCGTTAATCCTACAGGTCCTCTACACGTGGGGCATGGAAAATGTGCAGCTGTAGGAGATGCATTAAGCAGTATATTAAAAGCAGCAGGATACGTGGTAGAAAAGGAATATTATATCAATGATCAAGGAAAACAAATAGACATATTAGGTCAATCAGTTCAAGTAAGATACAATAATTTTTTAGGAGAAAAGAGAGAATTTCCTGCTGATGGCTATAAAGGTGAATATATTTTTGATATAGCCAAAGAAGTGATAGATAAATTTCAAGATAAGTATAAAGGAAGAGATGATAAAGAAACCAAAGAGTTTTTTAAACTATTTACTTTAAAAAAAATATTATCAGGAATTAAAAAAGATTTAAAAAATTTTGGAGTAGAATTTGATGTTTGGTTTAGTGAAAAATCACTTTATGAGCAGAATAACCTTCAAGAAATTATTGAATTACTCCAGCAGAGAGGCTTTCTTTATGAGGAAGAAGGTGCACTGTGGTTAAAGTCTACTGACTTTGGTGATGAAAAAGACAGAGTAGTCATTCGGGAAAACAATGTCCCCACTTATTTGGCTTCTGATATTGTTTATCATCAAAATAAATATCAACGGGGATTTGACAAAGTAATAGATATTTGGGGTGCTGACCACCACGGTTATATTAAAAGGATGAAAGCAGCGACACAGGCCCTGGGTTATTCCGAAAACTTTTTGGATGTGTTAATTGTGCAATTCGTTACTTTAATAAAGGATGGTAAAGAAGTCGGCATGTCAACTCGAGGAGGAGAATTTATTACCCTAAGAGATCTAATAAAAGAAGTAGGCAAAGATGTGGCTCGTTACTTCTTTTTGATGAGGAGTTATGATAGTCATACCGAATTTGATCTTGATGTAGCTAAATCTCAATCTATGGAAAATCCCGTATATTATATTCAGTATGCTTATGCGAGGATATGTAGTATAATAAAAAAAGCTGAAGAAGAAGAAATAATAATTGATAAAAACAAAGAAGTTAACCTTCGCTTATTGGATAAAAAGGAAGAGATTGAATTGATTAAAAAATTGTCTTCCTTAAAAGAAGTGGTTAGAAAGAGTGCTTTAACTTGGAAACCGCATCTCTTAACTACTTACCTTTATGATTTAGCTTCTTCGTTTCATAAGTATTATACAGTATATCGGGTAATTGCTGAAGATACAGAATTGACCAAAGCTCGCTTAATATTAATCGATTGCACCAGGGTAGTGTTGCTTAATGCCCTTAAGATTTTAGGGATTTCAACTCCCGAGAGTATGTAGGATAGCATAGAGCGGGCAGCGTTTAGTGGATAGTGGGTAGGTTAATTAGTTAAATAGACAACAAGTAACTAGTTGAATGGGAGAAATAGATGGATACAACCAGATTTGTAATAATTACTGGTCTGTCTGGTGCAGGAAAAAGTATAGCGGTTAAGTGCTTTGAAGATTCTGAGTATTTTTGTGTAGATAATATCCCTTCCCAGCTAATCCTCAAATTTGCTGAAATTTGTTTAAAATCAAAAGGGAAACTCTCCAAGATTGCTTTAGTGGTAGATATAAGAGGAGGGATTTTTTTTAAGGATTTATACGAATCACTTGATTATTTAAAAGAATTAGGAATTAATCGAGAGATATTATTTTTAGAAGCAAGTGATGAGATGTTAATGCATCGATTTAGTGGAACCAGAAGAAAGCATCCTCTAAATGTTTCAAACAACATTCTGGAAAACATACAAGCAGAGAGAGAACAGTTAAAAGAATTAAGGTCACAAGCTAACCTAATAATAGATACTTCTGATTTAACTCCCAAACAATTAAGTAATGAAATTATCAGGAATTTTATAAAAGGTAAAGAACAAGAGATTCAGATAACCCTAATCTCTTTTGGATATAAATACGGCATTCCTATTGATACAGACATGATCTTTGACGTGAGATTCCTTCCCAATCCCTTCTATATAGATGAATTAAAAAATTTGCCGGGGACCAACCAGAAAATTGAAAAATATGTAACCGAATTTCCCGTAACCCAACATTTTACGGAAGCTTATTTTAATTTATTGAATTATTTAATCCCTTATTATGTTAAAGAAGGTAAGACATATCTATCTATTGCTTTCGGATGTACCGGGGGCAGACATAGATCGGTGGTTTTAATAAATAGTTTAGCAAATTATTTAGAGGAAAAAGAATATAAGTTATTTGTGAAACACAGAGATATGAATAAAGAAGAAATAAAGATCAAAAGTGACTTATGAGATTTGACTAAATATGGAAAAAGTTCAAAAAATATACTAAAGAAAGAGTTAAATGTTATTTTCTTACCGAGTAAAAAATGAATTAGCCAGGGTGATTCCCAAGAATATATATGGACAGAAGAGCGAATTGCTGGCTTTTATAAAATTAAAAGGCAATATAATTAAATCGGATCAGAAAATATATTTGTTTATTATCTTAGAAGACCCTACAACAACACGAACCGCTTATAATTTGATAAAAAGGGTGTTCAAAATTTATCCCTCAGTTAAAAAAGAAAATTTATCGAATACAAAAAAACATTATATAGTTAAAATTTCTTTTTTAAAAAAAAATGAAGAGATTTTAGAGGAATTAAATTTAATTTGGGAAAATGCACGCGTAAATAATACACAGTATATTGGGGGGAAAAGATTAAACCTAAATAAAAAATTTTCTAAAGATTCATATTTAAGAGGGGCTTTTTTAGTAAACGGATTTGTAAATGACCCGGAAAAGATGTATCACTTGGAAATTTCAACGAATGATGAAAGGGAAGCATATTTTATTCATACTCTCTTCGATTGTTACGATTTAAACTCACGTGTAAGTTTTTGGAAAAAGAAGTGGGTAACATATTTGAAGAGAGGAGACAGCATATTTGAATTTTTAAGATTAATCGGGCTTCAAAATGCCTTACTATATTTTCAGGATATAAGGGCTAGAAAAGATGTATTAAATACTGTAAATAGGTTAGTTAATTGCGAAACGTCAAATTTAGACAGAACAATTCTTTCTGCTGCCAAACAGTTACACGATATTGATGTGATAGAAAAGAAAATAGGATTGCAGCATATTTCACCAAGATTATCCTTGGTAGCTGAGGCTCGTAAGAATCTTCCTTATGCCTGTTTGCAGGAATTAGCCGAGGGAGTAGATTTTAAAATTTCTAAATCAGGAATTTATCATCGGTTGAAAAAAATATCTCAGATTGCAGAAAGCTTATAAACCAAAAAATATATTTTTTTCTTTGGCAGTTGGCATCCTATTTATGATACTAAAAGTAAAATCTCCTTGATTAATTTATAAGTAATTAGTGTAAGCTTTGGTTAAGTAGGAGGAAAGAAGAATACTACTTTTTCTATCTTTTCTTCCGCTACGATACTCAATACGAT
>DASRME010000340.1:0-9799 GCA_035648095.1 Atribacterota bacterium
GCCTATGGAGCTGATATTGTCGAATAATTTAGCAGTATCTTTGGAAATATTAAAATTATGAATAAAAATATAGGCAAAGCTCCATAGAGCAAGACAAGCAAAAAAAGCAGCGCAGCTCCGGTTAAGCCAGGATTTTGGATCTTTAATCAATATAATAATTATTAAGTATACATAGACTAAAAATGCAAAAAAATGTAAGAACGGTAAAATACTCATAATTTATTGACCACTAAAATGTGACAGGTGACGGTTCCTTGCCACACCTTGATCCTTCCGGAATTAATCTAATCTTTTATATATTCGACAAAGGGTTGGAAAAATCCTTCTTTTTTGGGAGAAAAGTTTTTTAAAATATTTGTTGCAATGGGAAAAAAAGTGGGGTAAAATAGGTTTACGAATTTTTGTTCGTACCTGCTTATGTAGACATATTTTTAATGAATCTCCCCGCAGCAGAGCTACGGGGTATCTATTACTCTCTAAAGCAAACTAATTGATCGCAGCAGAACTGCGGGGAATTAAACCCTAAGAGATTAAATGAATATCCGGATAAAACTATTTTGTTTTATTTCATACAATACAACGTGTTATTAATATACTACAATAATCATTGAATATCCTTCTTTTTTTATAAAAATTATTGATATATTCTCACTTTTTCGAAAATTTTTGTGGAAAAATAATTGGAAAAAAATGATAAGAATTTCACAATCTATTAATAATCTGCCGGTCAACTAAATAGGTAACGTGAAATATATGATATGTGATTAAGGTAGAAAGAGGGGTAATAAAAGAGATAGGTTATATAATAATAAACTCGCCTTACTCGAAGTAAGGCGAGTTTATGTTGGAGGTATTAAAATGAAAAAGCTATCTGTTTTGTTGCTTGATAGCTATCCAAACGAAAAGAATTATATCACATTATAAATTAATGTCAAATTTTTTTGTAATTTTTTTTTCGGAGAATTAATTTGGCGGAGGGGGTGGGATTTGAACCCACGGATACTTTCGTATCGCCGGTTTTCAAGACCGGTGCATTCGGCCGCTCTGCCACCCCTCCACTCATTATCTATTTTTTATTTATAAAGAATAACACCTCTCTATCTTGTGGTCAAGAAAAACTTAGTCTCCCTCACCCTAATTCTCTTCCTCCAGAGGAGAACGAATATAGATAAATTGTTTAAGTAGTTGCTATCGGGTTATCTTTTCAAGTCCTCCCATATAAGGGCGAAGAACATCGGGGACAACCACACTCCCGTCCTTTTGCTGATAATTTTCTAACACGGCAACCAGGGTTCTACCCACAGCCAAACCGGAACCATTTAGAGTGTGGACAAAATCCACTTTCTCTTTTTCTTTTGATCGATATCTTATCATTGCTCTTCTGGCTTGAAAATCTTCACAATTACTGCAGGAGGATATCTCTCTATATTTTTGTTGGGCCGGCAGCCATACTTCAATATCATAGGTCTTGGCAGCAGAAAATCCCATATCCCCGGTACAAAGAACAATGACTCGATAAGGTAGTTCCAACCTCTTTAAAACTTCCTCAGCATTCTGAGTTAAGGTTTCCAGTTCCTGATAAGAATCTTCCGGTCTGCAAATTTTTACTAACTCCACTTTGTTAAATTGATGCTGCCTGATTAGACCCCGCACGTCTTTTCCATAAGAACCGGCTTCTTTACGAAAACAGGCGGTATAAGCAGTATAGTAAAGAGGTAAGTCACCTTCATCTAAAATCTCCTGCCGATGAAGATTGGTTAAAGGTACTTCGGCAGTTGGTATCAGATAGAGACCATTTTCGCACTTAAATAAATCATTTTCAAATTTGGGCAACTGCCCGGTACCGGTCATCGTCTCAGAGTTTACCAAAAAAGGAGGAAATATCTCTTTGTATCCGCGTTCATTGGTATGAAGGTCAAGCATAAAATTAATTAACGCTCTTTCCAGTTTAGCCCCCATTCCTTTTAATACGGTAAATCGGGCAGAGGCTATTTTTGCTCCTCGTTCAAAATCCAGTATATTTAAAGCTTCTCCAATATCCCAATGCGGTAAGGGAGTAAACTCAAATTCCCGTGGTTTTCCCCATTTTCTTATTTCTGTATTATCCTTTTCATCCTCCCCAACCGGCACGCTTTCGTGAGGAATATTGGGAATTTCCAGTAAAATTTTTGCTGTCTCTTCTTCAACTTCTTTTGTCTGGGCATCTAATTCTTTAATCTTTGCCGATACTTCTTTCATAGCTAAAATCTTTTCCTGGGCATCTTTTTTTTCTCTTTTTAATTTTCCGATTTCTTCACTTACTGTGTTTCTTTCTTCTTTTAAGGCATCTGCTTCTAATAACAATTTTCTTCTCTTCTCATCTAAGGTTAATATTTCTTCGATATTAATTTTTTCTTTTCTCTTCTTTAATGCTTCTTTTACTTTTTCCGGATTTGAACGAATAAGTTTTATATCTAACATGCTTTTCTCCTTCTCTAATCATATTACTTATAATATAGCTATCGCGAGTAGCGTTTAGCGTATAGTGACAGGCGAGACGCCTTTCCTACTAATGACTAACGACTATTCACTAACGACTAATTTTATCCCTTAATTACTCCCAATGGTCTCATCCGGACCACTTTTCTGGATATACCAGTCTGGTGCATCACTTCAACTACTTCACTTACATCTTTATAGGCGTCTGACATCTCTTCAACCAAGGTCCCCCGGCTTTCTGCTTTTACAATGATTCCCTTTTCTCTTAATTCTTGTTGGATATCTCTCCCTCGCGCTTCTTTTTTGGCTTTTGTTCTACTCATTATTCTTCCTGCTCCATGACAGGTTGAACCAAAGGTTTCTTTCATAGCCTTTTCAGTTCCTACCAAACAATAAGAACAACGTCCCATATCCCCCGGAATTAAAACTGGCTGTCCTATCTTCTTATATTTTTCCGGAATATCCGGATGAAGTGGGGGGAAAGCCCGAGTAGCCCCTTTTCTATGCACACATAATTTTACTTTCTTCCCTCCCAAGCTATGTTCTTCCATTTTGGCAATATTATGTGCCACATCATAGATTAACTTTAATCCTAATTCTTCCGGAGTGCTTCGAAAAACCTTGGCAAAAACTTCACGAGTCCAGTGCATGATACACTGGCGATTTACCCAGGCATAATTCGCCGCACAAGCCATAGCTGCATAATAATTTTTCCCTTCCGGTGAAGACAGAGGCGCGCAGGCCAATTGTCGGTCGGGAAGTTGAATCCCGTATTTCTGTACAGCCTTTTGCATAGTCACTAAATAATCGGTACAGACCTGATGTCCCAACCCCCGTGAACCACAATGAATCATTATGGTGATTTGACCTTCTTCTAATCCTAATTCTCGGGCAGCCTCAGGGTCGTATACTTTATCAATGACCTGAATCTCTAAAAAATGATTTCCCGAGCCGAGGGTACCTAATTGGGGTTTTCCTCTTTCCAGGGCATGTTTACTAACCAGGTCAGGATTTGCATCTTTCATGCACCCTTCTTCTTCGGTAAACAAAATATCTTCTTCCCAGCCAAAACCTTTCTCTACTGCCCATTTAGAACCTCTTCTTAAAACATTTCTTATTTCATTATAACTTATTTTTATTTTCCCTTTCGAACCTACTCCAGAAGGAATAGCTTTGAATAATTCATCAACCAAGAGTTCAACTTTCGGTTTTACTTCTTTTAAAGTCAGATTAGTCCTTACTAATCTGACGCCACAATTTATGTCAAAGCCCACTCCCCCGGGAGAGATAACTCCGTTATCTAAGGAAGTAGCAGCTACCCCACCTATGCAAAAACCATACCCCCAGTGAATATCCGGCATTGCTAATGAATGGCCGACAATTCCTGGCAAAAAAGCCACATTAGCCACCTGTTCCGGAGCCTGGTCCTGACGTATTTTTTCCAATAAATTCGAAGAAGCATAAATCAGGCCAGGGACTCTCATTCCAGAATTATAAGTCTTGGGAATTTCCCAGCGATAATCATCTATCTTATTTAAAGGTCCTCCCCATGATTGTTCCATTTTCTTCCCCTCCTTTATAGGGATGATTACACAGATATCATTTTTAGAATAACAAATTAAATATCAAAAATTACCTGGGCTCTCCAGAGTCCATTTTCCTTGTCTTCTTTAACTTCTAAACGATGATAAGTAACTGCTTTTATCTCTCTTTTTATTTTATGACTACTCTGGTCGATTCTTTTTCCAAAAACTTTTCCTGAAAGCTGATAATCAGATAGTTCTTCTATTTCAAATCTGTTAAAAACTACTAATTTAGTTTCGCTAAGATACAAAAGTTCACTTAGCCAGGCTACCAACAAATTCTCCAGGTTTTCAGATGTAAGCTTAATATGATGTGAAAAATTTTCCTTAAATTCTCTCTTATCTTCGGTGATAATATGATACATCCCTTTGGCAGCATTGATAAAAACTTCTCTTTTGGTCTTACCATATGCAGCTATTCCGATATCAGCGGTATGTTCGAGTATTTCAAATTCTTTCATATGCCTACATTACCTTTTCAAATTTTAGTCTTACGCTGTTATATTAGATTGCTTCGCTTTGCTCGTAATGATAATTTAACAAAAAAACTCTCATCGCTTAGTAATATCTACTACTAGGGACGAGAGTTTAATCACGTGGTGCCACCCTGATTCAATAGGAAAATATCCTATCCTTCATTGGCTGTTCTTTAACACATCTTAAGATGCGTTTCCGGATATTTTAATTTCACCGGAAATATTAAAAGGGGTGGAATTCGATAAAGTCCATACTGATTTTCACCAACCATCAGCTCTCTAAAATTGTCTGTCTATCTACTTTCCCCTTCTTTTTTTTCTTTTATTATATTTTGTTACCAATATTATAGGTTTTAATCACTCTTTTTGTCAAGCTTTGTGAAAGAAAGTATCGAGTTAAGAAAAAGAAAAAAGAAAAACTAAAAACTTTTTTATTTTTTCTCTTGACATTCGACTGACCAGTCAGTTATACTGAAAATCAGTTAAAAATATAGAAAGGATAAAATGGAAAGTAAAATGTTGCAAAAACTCGCTAACTTTGTTGCTAAATATGCCTGGCCAATCGTTATAATAACCATTGTCATCACTATTTTGGCAGGCTTACAATTAAACAAGTTAACCATTGAAGATGATATTACCAAATATATGCCTGCAGATGATCCGGATGTAGAATTTTATAGAGAAATCGTGGATAAGTTCGGTGGTTCCCAAGCAGAAACAGCAGTCATCTCTTTGGAATATGATGAACTTTTTCAGGTAGAGAACCTGAGGAGCATAAAAAACATTATTGATGAATTAAATGATACTCCCTATGTAAAATCTGTCACTTCTTTTCTAAATATGCCTGAAATTATAAGCACTGAATTTGGATTGGAAGTCAAAGATTTAGTGGAAATCTTTCCGGAAAATAATCAAGAAGCCAGGGAGCTTAAAGACACACTACTAAAAAATAATATGGTTAGGGGAAAATTTATATCCCCAGACGGAAATGTTACGCTATTAGTAATAGAAGTAAAAGAAGGTATTTCTGGAAGCGAGCTAAAAAATAATTTAATAAAAATAATTGAACCTTTAAAAGGAGAAGCTACAAAAATATATTACTCCGGCATGCCATTAATGATTGCAGAAATTGCAGAAAGTTCCCGGGGTACCATGAACTTAAGTATTATCGCCATCGTTATTATACTCTTAATCCTATTCTTCAGCTTTCGAAGTGTTCGGGGAGTCATATTACCCCTTACCGTCGCTTTTATGTCTTCGCTTTGGGTTTTAGGATTAATCGCTTCCACTGGTAGAAATGTTACCATGGTAGCTGCTATCCTGCCGGTTATTATGATATCTCTGGCAACTGCTTATGGCATACATTTTGTAAGCCGCTATTATGAAGAAAGATATCGCTTTGAACCGCTCAAAGCAGTCAAAATGACTTTTCGGCATACTTTTGTACCCATATTAATGAGTGCTTTGACCACTATGGCCGGTTTTTTATCTCTTTCTGCTGCCATCATAAGGCCCATCACCGAATTTGGTATTTTTTCTACCCTGGGAATATTTTTTGCTTTTATACTGGCAACTTTTTTTCTGGGTGCTTTTTATAAACTTTTCCCTCCTCCCAAGATACATAAAAATTTTTCTTCTGATTCCAAAGATATAGTCAGCAAATTATTGAATCTCATTTTTTATTTGGTTTCAGAAAAAAGGAAAATGGTTATCGTAATTATATCAGCCATAGTTTTAGGAGGAATCGGCTTCGCTACTCAGGTCATACCTGATTCTTCCATGGAATCAAGATTGGGAGAAAAGAGCCAGGTGGTAAAAACTTTGAATTATTTCAAAGAGAAATTTGGCGGAGTAGATACACTTTACATTTACACTGAAGCAGATAATGTCAAAAATCCTTATGTCCTGAGACAGATAAAAAAAATTGAGGATTACTCGAAAAGACTCCCTTCGTTAGAAGAACCGTCTTCAATCAGTGACTTTTTAATTGATCTTAATGATGCCATGGAAAACAAGAAAATCATACCGGCAAGCGAACAAAAGATTGATAATCTCTGGTTTCTTGCCCAGGGCAATGAATACGTTACTTCTATGGTTGGAGATGACGATAAAGACACGCTGATATCTATAAAGGCTAAAGAAATGATGTCAGGTGCAATAGATTTATCCATTGCAAAAATAAGGACATTTATAGAAACCATTCCCAAAAATGTAAAACAGGTAGATCTTCAATCATTAGAAAAAGAGGAACGGAAGAATTATTACCCCTATATGGCAGATGAAATTATTTCTTCCCTTCAGGCAAAAGGGATAGAGATAAAAAATATTGACGGCTTCAAGAAAGAATTGGTTCGATTGGCTGCTCAACCAAATAATGAATTTGAAAGAAAAGACCAGGCATTTATTTCTGAAATTTTGTCTCTATCTTCTTTGGAAATTGAAGATTTAGGTTTAACCAAGGAAGAGATTTCTCCTTTACTTACATCTTACATCCAGGATGAGCAAACAGCTGATTTCTTTATAAATGAACTAATGAACCAAACAGAATTACCAGAAGAAGATGCAACCTATTTACAGGAAATATTGGAAGATTCCCGTAATATGGCCAGGGAAAGTGAAAAAATAAAAGTGGCACAATTAATGGCAGAAAATTTTTTAGGTGATCAATTAAGCGACGAAGAAACTGATATCTTCTGGTATCTAAATGACACGATTGTTTTTATACCTGATGACAATGAATCTACGGAACTCTCTTTTCGGCTCAGCGGAACCCCGGTCATAACCGATCGAATCAACCGCAGTCTATTCAAGGGACAGATTAGGAGTATCATCCTTGCATTCTTAATGGTATTCGCCATGTTGGTCATTCAATTTAAATCCGTTAAAGTAGGATTGTACTCTATCATTCCTCTTATTTTAACTATCATTACCGCGGGTGGTGCTATGGGTATCTTTAATATACCCTTAAATGTATCTACCATGATGGTATCAAGTATCGCTATAGGAGCAGGGATAGATTATACCATTCACTTTATATCCCGCTATAAAAATGAATTAAAACGCAAGGAAAAAATAGATGCGCTAAAAACAACCCTAACCGGAACCGGAAGAGCAATCGTCTTTAATTCCATTTCTATTGCAGCCGGAATTTTTGTACTCAGCTTTTCCAGTATTAACATGATAGCATCTTTTGGTCAATTAATTGGAAGTGTCATGCTAGTAAGTGTTATATACACTCTATTACTACTTCCAATATTATTAGATAAAGTTGATTTTAAAATAAAAAAGGAGTCAAAATAATGAAAATAAAAAAATATTTTTTTGTGTTGATAACTGTTTGCTTGTTGGTTTCAGTTATGGCGGCCTACGCAGGAGCAGAAACGACACTCACCGTAGACGAAATTATGGATAAGGTGGAAGAGACTTCTCCTGATTCTACTACTCAAAAAACTATTTCCGAAATGATCTTAATTGACCAGAATGGGAAAGAAGAAGTCAGAGAAATGGTGATGTTCTCTCAAGAAGGAGAAAATGAAAAGAGTAGCACCCTGGTTAGATTTCTCTCTCCCAAATCAGTTAAAGACGTAACTCTTCTAAATATTGATGACGGAGAAAAAATATATTTATATATGCCTGCCTATAACAAACCAAGGAGAATCGCCGGGTCTTCAAAAAGTGAAGAATTTATGGGAACCGGCCTTTCCTATGAAGATATGAGCATGGATTACAAAGACAAAGACTATAAAAAAACACTTTTGGAAGAAACAGATGAAGAATACATTGTAGAAGTTTTACCGAGCGGAGAAGATGTGTCTTATGAAAAGATTATTCTTCACGTAGATAAGGAAAATTATTATGCCAAAAAAGTAGAATTTTATAAAGTGATTAATGAATTAACCAAAACTTTAAGCATCAATAAAATAAAAGTTGACGATAAAGGTAAGGTTACACCTATGGAAATAGCATTTACCGATATGTTGGAAAACCGTGTTACCAAAATAGTTATAAAAGAAATAGAATATAATATAGAACTACCATCCGGTTTCTTTAGTATCAGGACGCTATCAAAACCTACACTTTAAGGACAGTAATAAGTAGTAAGTGATGAGTGATAAGAAATAAAAAAAATTCAGGAGCCAGAATAAAATCGTCTCTCGTATCTCGCAAAAAAAATAAAGAGAAAGAAAAATACATGGAATAAATTTAAAATAAATTAGTCATTATTGAAAAAGTCGTAGGAAAAGCAATCTCATTAGTCATGGGATTGCCACGCTCCGATAAATCGGAGCTCGCAATGACAGTTTTGTGGAAAAAGCCTTTGAATTTTGACGCGATACTTTATGCTTGATGTTCGGTACAATTAAATAAATGGGGGAGAGCATGATTACAAAAAAAAATATTTTTTTGATATTATTGATTATTTTAGTATCTTCGGCATCTGTTTATGCATTAGATTTTTCAGGAAATTTAACTTACTCAGGACAGTATAATTTAAGTGAACAAAATTTAAGCAATACTTTAAATTTAGACCTTAATTTTGTTCATAATTTTACCGATGAGGTTTTTGCAGAAGGAGATTTAGTCATTATATATTCTGATAAATCTTCTACAAATCCTTTTATGATCATACCTAAAGAAATTTATCTAGGCGCTTACGACCTTATTCCCCAAGTTGATATAAGGGCAGGAATGTTGATCATAAGTTGGGGTTCATCGGATATGTTCAGTCCCTTAGATAATTTTAACCCTTCACCACCCGGTATATCTTTTACGGATATGTCCAAAAAGAACGGAGTTTGGGCGGTTGATACAACTTATTATCTTAATGATATCACCTATCTACAGGCTATATATCTTCCTAATTTTTCCCCCTCATTTATGCCTGAGGGGTATGAAGAACAATTATATCTTTCAATGTTTTCTCCAGAGTTTCAGGCACAAGGAATGGAAATAAATTCTGTTAATATAACCCATGCCTTTCCGGAAAATCCGGCTTGGGGAATAAAATTAGGAAGAAGTTTTGCCTCTTTTGATGCCGCAATAAGTTATTATAATGGTTATTACTTAAACGCTTACCCTGAAATTGTGGATCCCATTCCCGGACCTTCCGGAATGATTTTAAATTTAGGATTAGGGTATCCCCAAAAAAGTGTTTTCGGTTTTGAATTTCAGGGAGATTTCCCCGGCATTGAAGGGGCTACTTTAAGAGGTGATCTGGCTTATATAGTTCCTCAAACCTGGCAATTTCAAGGTGAAAATATA
>DASRME010000341.1:0-2438 GCA_035648095.1 Atribacterota bacterium
AAAGTAAAAAGCTAACTAAAATGTAAATAATGGCAACAGATAGGACCTTTAGCACTAGTATTATAATAAATAGAATATTATAATAGATACCCAAAGGTATCAGGCAAACTTAAACGTTACTAGCAGCGGAGCTAACTATGTAGGCTACCTTTGAGGATATGCAGACAACGTGGCTCGCCTAATACCGAATATTCCCCCAACCCTTGGATGTAATCCTATTAAAACGTTGGAGGTGGGGCTTGGCAAACATTCGGAAAATAATCAGTAGGTTTTACGTCATTTGGATATTTGATATAATTCAAATGTATTCTAAAAGTTTTGAAAGTCAAAATGGATGTAGTTATTTAGAAATAAACTCAATTATACGGTCAAATTTGCTTATTTCACCCTTTTAGAGGGGTTATGCAAAAAAACTTATTTAAATATAAAATTTATTTGATGGGACTCCGTAAATCAAGGAGGGAAGCAGAGCTAATTTAAAAAAATAAACATAATAATAAAAGAGAGGGGAAGATTAAATTCTAAAAAATTTGAATTTGTTTTATGTAGAGGAGTTGATTAAGTAGCTCCTTTATAAATGCTATGGTTTCAATAAAAACTAAAAGGTGGTTAATTAAATGAACAAAAAGAAAATATTTACTTGGCTCGGAATAGGTGCTGGAATATTAACTTTATCTACTGTGCTATTGGTTGGAGACGTTAGTAGTGCTTTTTCTGATAGTATTACAGGTAAAAGCAGTAAATACACGGAGAAAGAATACGCTATTAAAGATTTAGCTATCAAAACTTTTAATTTAGAAACTAATAAGGTCAAGCCTCTTTTTACGAAAGATATATTTGACGAGGCTATTGCAAAAGAAAGTTCAGATACAAGAATGAAAACAATAGAGGCCCTTTCTATGCTAACCAAAGAGAAAATTTTCAATATTGGCGATTCTATACCAGTGTATTTCCTCGAAGAAAATAATATAATTTCAATAGCAATCGAGCATGCTGATGGAACCATCTCTATTGACAAATTTGATATATCAGGAAAAAAGCCAGTAAGAACTGATCACAAATCCAAGGGGGTAAAACAATGAAAAGGAAAAGATTTAAAATTATTACATTAACGTTAACATTACTCCTATTATGTTCAACAGCTGCTTATGCTTACACGCTAAGCGGTAGTAGTAGCATTGGAACTAGTTTATCAACAGTTTATGGTTATTCAATTACAAGAACTGATGCAGTTTGCGATAGTGTTTACGCAGAAGGTTGGTTATATCGAAACGGTACCCTTGCGGACAACAATTGGCAAACTGCTTCTGGTTCTAGCTACGCACAAGCATATTGTTCAACCATTAATCTGCCATTATTACAGAATTGGGAGCTTACTGGTTATCATAAATCAACGATAGCTGGCGTTGAGAAAACAAGTAGTAGCAATGACAGTAGAACTTACTAAGCATAAACCAGAACTCCAAAAAAAATTAAAAATTTACATTTCAAGGTTTTAGTCAAACTTACCCTAGCTGTGAATAGTTAACGCCCTGGTTACTTAACCAGGGCGTTTCTTTTTTCTGGCAGTCAATTAAGACTGCTCATTTATTGTATTGGGTTAACTGTTAATGCCTAGCCTTGTATTGGCTCATCTTTTCCCAGCGTTTCTGCATATATGGCTCACATTTCTTCTGGCGACTGGCTCACTTTTTTCTTGACAATCGCAGTTTGAGTTTACACCTATATCGTATTCTAGCCACAAAGATCATTCATAGATTCTCTAGTTTACATTTCGCGGTTTAAGTCAAACTTACCCAAAATGCGTTTGCTGGAAAAACTCTTAATGAAATACGGTCAGATTTAATTAAATAAAAAATGATTATCGATATCTTAACTGCTTTTTAAGAGTTTTTTCCAACGAGGAGATGCTTAACGTAAAGCTTGCTCTATAACTCCATTTCCGTGCTTCTTTGACCCTGTAAGTAATTCACGCCCTGGTTCAACCAGGGCGTTTCTTCCTCATCAAAAAGAGTACTGCCAAATAAGCAGCACTCTTTTTTTATCTCTCTCTCCCCATATCAATATTCTTAGTGGCCTGTTTCACCATTTTTTCCTTGGCCAGTTGGTTTTTATAAGCAAAATTTTCTTGGCATCGCTCTACGTTTTGCGGATGTTTTTCCTGCATTCGGTCAACGATCCACGCACGATCATCTCGACTTATCCGAAAATGTCTCTCGTCGTCGCGATCAGAAAGCTTCTCCAAGGCATCATGCCTCGCTGAAATTTCCCGAAAATCTTTGTCTTGAGTGTCTGATAAGGCTTTGGTGTACTATATTCCTGAATCACAATACCTTTCACTTGCTCACATTTGTTCGTGTATTCGATTTGCGTCTGCCTTTCCTTAACGAGTTCCGTTTTCTTGTCTAGGAGAGATTCTACCCTGCTAGGTATCGCAT
>DASRME010000342.1:0-2119 GCA_035648095.1 Atribacterota bacterium
GTTTAAATTGGTGAATCGGGGAATCGAATATTGCGAATTTTAGGAATAGATTTAGGCGAAAAAAGAATAGGAATTTCTATAAGTGATGAATTAGGAATTACCGCTCAAGGTTTGCCGACAATTAATTCAATTAACGAAATAGAAGATTTGAAAAATATAAAAGAAGTTATTAATAAATACAGGGTAGAAAAAATAGTTTTGGGCTTACCTAAAAACATGAACGGCTCTTTGGGTAAGCAAGCCCAAAAGGCTATATCATTTGCAGAAAAGCTTAAATCATTTTTTCAGCTGTCCGTAGAATTAGAAGATGAAAGGCTAAGCACAAGCAAAGCTGAAAAATTTTTAATTGAAGCTAATCGATGCAGAAAAAAAAGAAAAAAAGTGATTGATAAAATGTCAGCAGTAATAATTCTCCAATCTTTTTTAGATAGAAGGATGATGAATAAAGAGAAAAAAAATGAACTTTATTAATAAATTATTTTTTATATTTTCTTTGTTTTTTTTAATTATTATTTTATTTATTACCGCTATATATTTCCCCCTGGAAGAAAATACTACAGCTCCAAAAATAGTTGATATCCCCTCGGGTACTAATGCAAGAGAGATTGTTGATGTACTAGAAAAAAATGAAATCATTAGAAAAAATAATTACACATTCAGGATTTTAACCAAATTGATGAAGTTAGAAGACCAATTAAAATATGGTGAATATAATCTCAGCCCTTCAATGAATATGCTCCAAATACTGCATAAATTGGTAAAGGGAGAAGTAATAACTTATAAAATAACTATTCCGGAAGGTTATACCTGTATTCAAATTGCAGAACTGCTGGATAAAAAAGAGATCGTAAAAAAGGAAGATTTTTTAAAATTGGTAAAAGATAGCGAAAAAACTTTGGAAGGTTACCTATTCCCTGATACCTATGAAGTACCTAAAAGATATGGAGCAGAAAAGATGGTCAAAGTAATGTTATCAAATTTTGATCAAATAGCCCTGGAAAATAAATTTACGGAAAAAGCTGAAAAAATTGGATTTTCTCTGAACGAAATTATTATTTTAGCTTCAATTGTTGAAAAGGAAGCTAAATTTAATGATGAAAAAAATAGAGTATCATCTGTTTTCTATAATCGGTTAAAAATAGGCATGAAATTACAATCATGTGCTACTATTCAGTATATTTTAGGAGAACCAAAAGAAAAATTAGATGAAAAAGATTTAAAAATAGATTCTCCCTACAACACTTATCTTTATAAAGGTCTTCCTCCCGGTCCAATCTGCAACCCCGGTCTCGATTCAATTATTGCAACTCTTGAACCAGCAGAAGAAGATTATTTATTTTTTGTATTAGGGGAAAATGGCAGGCATATATTTTCCAAAACCTATGAAGAACATTTAATCAATAAAAAATAAAAAAGGTAAACTTTGGTGCCAGGCACCAAAGTTTACCTTTTAAGGAGTAGAGAGGATGAAACCATTATTAATAGGCATTGCCGGTGGCACCGGTTCGGGTAAAACCACCGTTGCCCGCAGAATCTATGAAAGTTTAAAAGGGGTCGATGTGCTGATACTTCAACAAGACGCCTATTATATAGATTTAAGTCATCTTCCTTTAGAAGAAAGAAAAAAAATAAACTTTGATCATCCTTCTGCTTTTGATAGTAATCTATTGATAAAACATTTAAAAAAATTAATAAAAATAGAAGAAATTGAAAAACCTATGTATTCATTTACTGATTACACCCGAAAAAAAGAGACAGAAAAAGTACTTCCCCGAGATATTATCATATTAGAAGGCATTTTAGTGTTGGAAGAGGAAAAGATAAGGA
The DNA here is from genome assembly GCA_035648095.1 of Atribacterota bacterium. Lineage (GTDB taxonomy): Bacteria > Atribacterota > Phoenicimicrobiia > Phoenicimicrobiales > Phoenicimicrobiaceae > Sediminicultor. The sequence goes on from DASRME010000342.1 coordinate 1,828, forward strand.
ATTTACTAGATATTAAAATTTATGTAGATGCAGACGAAGATGAAAGATTTATACGGAGATTAGTAAGGGATACAAAAGAGAGAGCAAGGTCAATGGAATCAGTCATTGAACAATATTTAAATGTTGTAAAACCGATGTTCCTGCAATTTGTAGAACCTTCTAAAAGATATGCTGATATTGTTATCCCCCAGGGTGGGCTAAACAATGTAGCAATTGATATAATAGTTAGTAAAATAAAATCAAGAATCTAAATCACGATACTTCATACCTAATGATGGAGGAAGGTTAACTC
>DASRME010000343.1:0-2923 GCA_035648095.1 Atribacterota bacterium
ATTAACCATATCCTTTTTACCCAACATCAATCCGGAAGATTGAGGACCACGAAGATCTTTTCCTCCACTGAATAAAACAATATCAGCACCCATTTTCATAAATTTACTTAGATTTTCAATAGGTGGTAATTCTGCCGCTGCATCAACGATTACAGGAATGTTTTTTGCATGAGCTATCTCAATAACTTTGGTCAATGGGAGAGAAGCTTCCAGCATTTCTGCTTGAACAAAAAAGGCTACTGCAGCTGTCTTTTCCCCTATTGCAGCTTCAAGCTCCCAAGAATGTGTCTCAATGCCATTCCCAATTTCTATAAATTTAGCACCAGCCAATACCATGGCATTATCATATGGGTTACGGTGACAACGCATTATAATTATCTCATTTTTCATACCTTCCGTATTAGGAAGTGCATTTATGAATTCCGGTTTGGAGCCAGCCATACATGCAGCAGCTGATAAGGTTAAACCAGCGGCTGCTCCCGCAGTAATTAATGCTGCTTCAACACCAATTAATTTTGCGATATATTCACCGGTTTTTTGTAATAGTTCGTCAATATCTACAAAATTATGTGAAGCGATCTCCATTGCCCTGATTACTTCATTCGAAACCAAGGAACCACCATACACCGTATAAGTACCAGCCGCATTGATTACTTTTCTAATACACAAGTCTTGGTATGTTACCATTTTTCCCTCCATTTTCAAAATATTTATTATTTTTATTTCTATTTGTGGAAACCCCACGGACAAGCCCGTGGTATTCTGCCCTTAGGGTTAATAAATTTTTTTATTACTGAAAAATTCCTTTTAAGCTTCCCCTATTTAAAAAAATACCATTGCTTTTTATAAATATCTTAAATATACTATTTCTATTCAATGCATAAGGCATAATTATGATTCCCCTAATTCTATTAAATGGTTAATATATTATTTTTTGTTTAGTCTTAGAAGTCGACTCTCACTTTTACAATAATTATTTCCATAAAAAGCTATTACGGGATTAACAATTCTATCTACAATCAAACTCTCATAGCCATTCATTGCTACAGGCCCATCGCTAGTTGAATTTGAATCAGTTAAGGTAAAATTACCTTGATGTAATTCAAATCCAGTTAAAAAAGCTTTCTGGCCAACCTCTAGCTTAGTCCACCCTTCCTGCTGTAAAAATTGAGCTGGATTTTCTGTTACACAATCTATGACTTGATCTATATTCATCCCAACAGCTAACATTTTACTCATAGTTGTTGCTAAATCGTATACCGGACCATTTAAATTTAGTGCATGAATATCCGTACTAATAGAATAAGGTAATATGTTAGAATTAATCAAAATACGAGCAGCGGCAAAACTAAAACTACTCGAACCATGACCAATATCAAATCTAATTCCCTTATCAATTCCTTTCTGATAAAATTTTAAAAGATTTTTATTGCAAACTACATTATTACCTATTTTCCCATTAAAACTATGGGTAATTATATCCCCCGGTCTCAAAATCTCCATCAAATCAGAAAGGAAAGCTGGAGGTTCTCCAATATGAACAAATAAAGGTAATTTACATAATGTAGCAACGTTGACGGCTATATTTACAGCTTCCATACCTAAGTCTCGTAGTATATTTTTGCTTGCTCTTAATTTTATTCCTTTAATAATATTTCGATTATTATTACATACCGTCAATAACCTGTTAAGATTAATACTTCCCCATCCCATTAATTCACTTAAATGAGAAGCTGTTCCATCAGGCATTCCCAAAGTACTAATATTTAGTAATGACTTGATCGGAAATTCGTTTTTATCTACAATATACTCTTTAAATCCTTTAAAATTGCTCTCTCCGGAACTACCTGCATCAACTAACATTACTGTTCCCGTACTAGGTCCAACCTCTGAGGGACAAACTCCTATATCACCTACTCCATAATAGACATGAGTATGCAAATCAATCCATCCAGGAGAAAGATAACACCCATCAATATTAATTTCTCTTGCACTGCCGACAACTTTAATTTTTCCTATCATTTCTATGGCAGATATATTACCATTTTGGTCTATGCTTAAATCACCTTTACTAAATTTAGGCATGGGGTGAAAACCGATAGGCTTAAAATTACGTAAAATTATATTTTCCATGCTTGTCTCCCATATTCATTTAAAGAATAAAGACTAATAATATATTAAAAACAGCATAGATATTTAATTACTATGCCCTAATTAATTTTTACGTTTTATTTCATTCTTGCTAATCTTCCAGGAAGATTGCCGGTAAAATCTCCGTACTTAATAACCCATTCTCCATTAACCATAACATGCGATATTCCTTCTGGATATTGTTTGGGATTTTCAAAAGTAGCATCCATTATTTCGTTTTCATTAAAAATTACAATATCGGCCCAGTTACCTTCGCTGATACACCCACGATTAGATAATGAAAATCTTTGAGCAGGCAAAGAAGTCATTTTTCTTATAGCGTCTTCCAATTTTAGAATACCTCTTTCTTTTACATATTCTTTTAATACATGTGGGAATGTGCCAAAATTTCTCGGATGAGGATTTCCTTCCGACAAAATTCCTTTTTCAGAGAGAGAGGAACCATCACTACCTATCATGCCACCTGGATATTTTATAAAGTTATCTACATCATCAGGGCTTAAAGCATGAGAAACCCAGCTAGCACTATAATAATTACTTATTATGTCCATTGCAACTTCAGCAGGTTCTTTCTTCCATTCGTTGCTTATTTCCTGAAGCGTTTTTCCTTCCAAGTCATGATTAAAAGGATAATCCGCTATAGTTTGATTTTCTGCTCCACCTCTGAGTTTAATATTATAAGCTACTTCATCTTTAATTTTTTCTCTAACTTTGGCTTTTTTTAATTCAACTTGTACTTCTTCAGCATCCTTACCATTTAGAAAGTTAAGGG
>DASRME010000344.1:0-3399 GCA_035648095.1 Atribacterota bacterium
TGGTTTTTGGTTTAATCGATACTACTGACATTTAAGAGTCACCTCCATGAAAATAGTCGTTTGTGAATAATTGTTAGCATATAGTTAACTAGTTAATTGGTTAACTAGCTGATATGATTTTATTTTCTTAACCAATTAACCAACCATTTAAATGCGAGATACGATTCACGAGATACGAAATACGAATTTATTTTTGTTTTATTTTTATCTCAATATCTCCTTTAATGAAACCTTTCAGAGAAGATAAAAGTCCGAGTATAGTGCTTTTTACAATTTTCGCTATAAAGGGATTCATTGAGATTATATTCCCATTTACTTTTACCGAAGTGGAGGGCTCTAAGGAAGGACAATCACCGGGAGCTTTATTTCCTTTAACAATCTCCTGAGCCAAGCCGTAACAATCTTGATACCCACATTTCCCGCAATCCAAGTTAGGCAATTTAAATGATTTATTAATGGCTATTTCTGCTATCTTTTTTATATCCTCATCGTTTAAAATATTAAATTCGGAAACCCTAGAGCTCATATCCTTAGAAGTTAAAGATGCCGTACACAATTGCAATCCATCAAATAATTCAGTCTTTTCACTTTCATCTCTTAAGCACACAATTTTAGGAAAAGTTTTTTCTTTTTTAAAACCCTCTATCAAAACAATATCAGCTTCAAAATATTTTATAATCTCTTCTAAATTCCTTTTACCCTTAAAAAATATTGCTGACTCTTCAGGGGTAATTGCTGCTACCTGGGTTAGAATTTCTTTATATTTTGAAGTATCCGTATTGACCAGATCAAGATCTTCGTTAATATGTTTTACTACTGCTACTTTATAGCCTCTTTTCATTAATTCATTAGAAATTTTTAGTGTCAAAGTAGTTTTACCACTTTTCTTATATCCTATTATTCCAATAATCCTCATAATTATTTCCTCTTTTTATTAATTATTTTACCACATTCATCGTCATCCAGGCAGAAATTAGAAAAAGAAATATAGCATATTTTTTTTAATAAAATTTTATCTACTTTTATAGATATCCGAGAATCAGTTTAAGCTCCGACAAAACCACTAAAATCAGAATTAAAACCATTGGATGTTATTATAAAATATCCGGAAATAATCAGAATCATAACAAATAATGTTTTTAATTCTTTCAAATAAAGGAAGAATAATATCCGCCTATAAGGGACATAATGGCAGTCAAAGGTTCGATAATTAAAGTTAATTTCCAATCTGTTAATTCAACTCGATAATATACTAAAGAAGCTGAAACAGAGAGAGCTATTACTATAAAAATACTAATCGCCGCAGCTTGATAAAAATAAAAACTAAAGGCTAATAAAATGGGGGGGCAGTATATATTTACGTAGGTCTACTAATTCCTTTATTAACTGCTCTTTATCTTTATCTCCCATTTGTTTTATCTCCTAAAATAAATAAAAAGTTGGTAGTTTGGCTATCATAATATAAAATATTTTAGACCCCTAACTTTGCGTGCTGTCCTTTCGGATAGTTTGCCTTTTTCAACTTTTTAGGTATTCATTAAAATTAATCATAAACAAATTAATAATATGCCAGAGTAATTAATTTAAATATATTCTTTTTAAACAACTTTAATATGTTATCATAAAAATGTAAAAATTCCAATCCTATAAAATCCAAAGGGTTTCATGCCATATTCTTGTTTTTTATTTATAATTAATTTCTAACCAGGAATAAGAATAATCTTCTTCAATCCCTGCCCAGAATAAAACATTTTTAAGACTATTTAAACCTTCTAGTATAGCATCTAAAGATTCTTTTCTCTTTGCTCCTTCGATATCTTCTGTTCCTTCCGGTATCTCTGGTACTGCCATCTGCATAAACCTTCCTACAATTTCACTAACAGAGTTCATATCGATATACAATAGAGAAAAAACCTTAGGGAAAGAAAGCATATATTTTATCGCTTCTAGTTTATCCAAAGTAGCCATATCTCCCTTTTGAGCATCAATAATATTTGTAATGCCGCTGGATAAGACAAACCTATCCCTTACAATTCCATATCCCAAGGGAAACATTGGGTTAGGTAGACTTTTAAAATTTATTCCCTCATATTGATTGTCTACTAATGTCCCGCCCATCATAGGAGCTAAGTTTTCTAATTCAGGATAAAGGTTTTGAATAAGTTTTTCTTCTGAAGAATATCCAACTATCAACCCCAATTTAGGGAACATTGCGTAAGTATCAAAAAGCCCCAAACTAAATTCTTTTGCCGGCCAGGAATAAATAGTTTTTTCGATGTCAACTCCACTTTTTTCCTGAACTTGTGTAACATTTTTTTCTAAATCAATTTGAAGATCCTCACTTATATAATCTTTCTTTATCTCTTCCCAGGTAAGAGGTAATACACCACCAAGATAGAAGAATGTATTTTTTGGGAACATAGAGAGTGACTGTACATTGCTTATATCTATTCCTTTAAGTACATCAAAATATTTCTCCGATATTTGAGCAATCATATACGATTTAAACTGCTTCTCTTGATAACCCCCCACTATACTTACTGTGCCCATATTTTCTAAAGAATCCCGAGAGTTTTGTAAAGTTTTAGCTAACTCTTCTTCTTCAACTACTTCAATTAATTCGTCCAATACGTGATAGAGCTCTTGACCAAATAAACAGAAAAAGAAACTTGAAGATTCTACTTTGTTTCCGGTTTTCATTTTTGATTCTTTATATTCTGAATTATTAAAAAGGGAATTATTCTCTCCCTGAAATACTTCTATAGCTTTTTTAACCGGTGACAAATTCCCTCCAATCACCAAGGTATCCCCTAAAAAAGCGTAAGAAATAGACTTTAGGTATTCTGAATCTGCATCTTCAGGAAGAATTATATTTATTATGTCAATGTCTTTATAAGTCGATATTTCTTCTTCTAAATTGTTTTTCGCTTCAATTGCCCCTACAAATTTAGTAAAAGCACGACTGTCAGAAGGAGATAGAGCAAGTAATACTTCAGGTACTCCCCCCACAGAAATACCTAAACAAGAGAGTATTGCGCCACCAGAAAAGATGTTCTCCAAGAATAACGGGTCCAAGACATCAAATCCCAATTCTTCTTTTATCTCTTCCCTGGTCATTTTATAATCTTGTATTTCGCTTTCCTTTTTCGCTTTTGGTAAAAAACCTGCTAAATCTAATTCAGACAGACTTTCTATTAATTCTGCATCTTTTAACTCTAAAACCCCAATAATATTTTCAGGGATTACCTCTAATAAAGGATTACCATAGACAAAATTAAATAAAAAAGTAAATAATAAAAATACAGTTGCAATCATACCAATAACTTTAAATTTATTACTCATAATCATTTCTCCTTTTTAATTTTTTTTATTATATTATTATACTATACGAATGTAATT
>DASRME010000345.1:0-18536 GCA_035648095.1 Atribacterota bacterium
CCCGGTGTATGAATGAATTTTAACTTTAATGTACCTAAAGATATCTCATCTCCTTCTTCTAAAAGCTTATCTGCATGAGGTGAACATATCTCTTTTCCCATAAAGGAGGAAATATTTTTATTGCCATCAATTAACATATCAGCATCTAATCTATGAATTAATAATAAAGCTTCAGTCTTGACTTTAAGCAAATTATTACCAATAATATGGTCAATATGTCCATGAGTATTTATAATATACTTTAGATTAAAATTATTTTTTTGTAAAAGATTTAAAATTAAATCTGCTGCCTCTTCTCCTCCTGGATCAATGACTGCTGCTTCTTTAGTCTTTTCACAACTAATTAAATAACAATTAGTTTCTAACAACCCTACTACCAATCTTTTCAGAAACATTTTTTAAATAATCCTTTCTTTTAATATGACTCTTTTTAAGCAATTTAAATTACTAAAATAGCTTTCATCTTCTCAGATAGAAAAATTCTTTATTAGAGATTTTCTAAAACCGATTGTATTACTTTGCTTATTTTTTTTAGAATATGAGGATAATTAGTAATAATGCCATCTACTCCATACAAAACAAAACGTACCATATCTATATCTTTGTCAACCGTCCATACATGCACCGTTTTGCCCGACTGATGTAAATAAAAAATAAGTTTTTCTTTGCACTTAGAAATATACGGATTTAAACCATCCATTCCATTAATATATCTTTCGGGTGTTATTCTTTTAGCATATAATCCATTTGCTTTAAGTTCAGGATATCTCTCTTTTAGCAAAATTATCGTATCTCTATCAAAAGATGAAAAAAGAATATTATTATATCCAAAACCCTCTATCTCTTTTACTAATTTATCTATTATGCCCGGATAAACCTTCTCCCCTCCCTTTATTTCTACATTTATAAAAAGTTTTCCTTTTAATATTTTAAGTATATCTCTAAGCAAAGGTATCTGTTCATTGCGATACTCCCTTACCTTGCCTTTTTCTAAGTCAAGTATGTCCCTCTTCTTAATTTTTAATTGTTTGAAGCAAACCTTCTTTCCATCATTTCTTGAAAAAAAAAGTTTCTTAACTTTATCAAACCTTTCACCATCCCGATGCAGATAAAAGCTAATTTTCTTCTTGGTTAATTGGTCATAAATATTCAGATAAAACGAATCGGTTTTAATTTTCTTTAATTCAAAAAAATATTTCTTTTCTTCCGGCAATTTCTCTATAATTTTTTCTTGAGTATTAGCAAAAAATTTCGAAATGTCGTATTTTTCTAATTCTTTAAAGGTAAGCTGCTTGATGGGAATTTTTAGTCCGGTTAATCTTTTTAAATCCATATCATGAATTACAATTAATTTTCCATCTTTAGTAAGGTGCACATCCAGTTCTACTCCATCTATTCCTAACTCAATTGCTTTTTTAAAACCAGAAAGGCTATTTTCCGGAGCAATTCCCTTTGCTCCTCTATGCCCAATGATAAGAGGTAACTTTATCATAATTTCTCCCTAAAAAGGTTAATTTATTTCTCAATTAACCTTCGCTATCTAAAAGAATAGTAACTGGACCATTATTAAATATTTTTACCAACATCATTGCTTGGAATTTTCCAGTCTCTACTTTTAACCCATAATTTTTTATATATTTTACAAAATAATCATATAATTTTTCCGCTTTATCAGCAAGAGCTGCAGAAATAAAACTCGGACGCCTTCCCTTTTTACAATCCCCATATAAAGTGAATTGAGATATGACTAAAATTTGGCCATTTATATCTCCCACGGAAAGATTCATCTTTCCTTCTTTATCTTCAAATATACGTAAATTTACTATTTTTTCGGCCAGATATTCTGCATCTTTTTCTACATCATTCCGACCTACTCCTAAAAGGATTACCAGACCCTCTTCTATTTTTCCTATTTCTTTTTTTTCAATCTCTACTGACCCCTTTTTTACTCTCTGTACTACTGCTCTCATTATTTATTCCTCAGATAAAGGATTTTTCTTTCTTACTTTTTAATTAAAAAGTTTTTACTCTTTTTACATTTAATATAGTTCTAATTTTTTTTATTTTCTTTATTATTTCTTGAAGTTGATTAAGATTATTAATAGAAAGTGTTACATCTATATTAGCAATATTGTTTTTATCAGTTATAGCATTTATAGCACTAACTGTAATTTTTAGGCTGGAAAAGATTAACATAATATCAGATACTAAATTAGGCCGATCATCAGCTATTATTTTTATCCTTACCGGGTAAAACAGCTCTTCCGTCTTTATCCACTCTACTTTAACCAGTCGATCTTTTTCGGCGGAAATAAAATCTACATTGGAACAATCTACCTTATGTACAGATACACCTCTCCCCCTGGTAATATAACCAATTATTTCATCACCAGGAACCGGATTGCAACATCGAGAAAACCTTATCATTATATCATTAATCCCTTGAACTTTTACTCCTTGATCCATTCTTTTTTTCGGTTTAGTAAGGGGGACAATTAGAGGAGAGATTTTTTCTTGAGGGATTATTTTAGATAAAACCTGATAAGAGGTTAGTTTACCGTACCCAACATTTTCAAACATTGATTCTAGTTCGGTAAAACCTAACTCATTGCTCACTTCTTTTAACTTTTTAGTAAGCTCAGGAAAAGATTCAATTTTATATTTTTCCATTTCTTTTTCAAAAAGTTCTTTTCCTTTTTGAATATTCTCTTCCCTCATCTCCTTTTTGAACCAGATTCTAATCCTATTTTTTGCCCCTGATGTCTTGGCTATCTTTAACCAATCTCTACTGGGACCTCGGCTTGATTTGGAAGTTAATATCTCTACAATATCTCCGCTCTTTAATTTATAATCTAAAGGAATTATCTTTTTATTAACTTTAGCCCCCATACATCGATGCCCTACATCTGTATGGATAAGATAAGCAAAATCTATAGGCGTAGAACCAGAGGGTAATATCTTCACATCACCTTTGGGAGTAAAAGTAAAAACTTCATCCTGAAAAAGCCCTATTTTTAAGTTTTCCATAAATTCTTTAGGATCTTTCAAATCTTTTTGCCATTCTAATATCTGTCTTAACCAAGAAAGTCTCTCTTCTAATTTCTTATCTTTTTTTAAATCAACCTTCTCTTTATATTTCCAATGAGCAGCTATCCCATATTCAGCAGTTTTGTGCATTTCCCAGGTGCGAATTTGTATTTCTAAAGGTTCACCCTTGGGAGTAACCACTGTAGTATGCAAAGACTGATACATGTTTGATTTAGGCATAGCAATATAATCTTTAAATCTACCGGGCATAGGCTTCCAAATTGAATGTAATAATCCCAAAATCGCGTAACAATCCCTGATGGAATTGCAAATCATTCTAATTGCAATTAAATCATATATCTGGAAAAATTCTTTTTCTCCGTTCTCCATCTTTTTATAAATGCTATAGATATTTTTAGGACGACCTTGAATTTCCGCTTCTATATTTACTTTTTGTATTTCCTTTTTTATAATATCTTTTATCGACTCTACATAACTTTCTCTTTCCAGGCGGTTTTTTGCAATCCTATTAACTACTCCTTTGTATTTCGTTGGCTCCAAGTAACGCAAAGAAAGGTCTTCCAACTCCCATTGGATCCTGGAAATACCTAATCTGTTGGCAATGGGAACATAAATTTCTAGTGTTTCTCGAGCTACTTTTACTCTCTTGTGGGGTGGTATATACTGTAGAGTTCTCATATTATTCAAGCGGTCTGCTAATTTTATCAGAATAACTCTTACGTCTTCTGCCATAGCTAAAAACATTTTACGAAAATTTTCGGCCTGTTGTTCTTCTCGCGTTTTAAAAGAAATTTTACTTAATTTAGTGACGCCATTAACTAACATTGCTATTTCTTCGCCAAACTCTTCTTTAACGGTGGACAACGGAGTATCAGTATCCTCAATGACATCATGCAAAATTCCTGCAACTATGGTAATCATATCAAGTTCTAAATCAGCTAATATTTTTGCTACTTCTAAAAGGTGCGAAGTGTAAGGTTCTCCGGAATACCGTTTTTGTTCTCGGTGGGCTTTTGCAGAATATCGGAAGGCTTTTTTTATTAAGTTCAAATCAGCTTGAGGAGCATATTGGGATATTCTTTTTAAGATATATCTTATCAAAGTGAATTGAGAAATAATTTACACCTTCTTCATTAGTCGATAGTGAATATTATTCTCGAGCGTTTAGCGTAAAGGTAATAGGAGCTTGATTTATCAAGCCCGCTATAAAAAAATTGAAATAACTCGGGTCGGATAAATCCGACCCCTCTAAAAACTATATGTTATATGCTAATATCACAATACACTACTCAAGATAGTAGAAAAATGTTTTAAGTTTTGAACTATAGTTTTTCGCCTTTAACTTTTAGCTATATAATGATAATTGAAAATTGTATTTAAACTAATAACTAATATGTCTCTATTTTGTATTTCCGTTACACTTATCAACTGCACCTATACGCTAAACGCTGCACGCTCTACGCTAATTATACGAGATACTAATTAATCATACTGCACTAGAGAAAAAATATCATATCCTTTTAATATTTCTCGGGGATTTAAAAATGCAAGTTCAATTATAAAGGAAGCACCTACCACTTTTCCTCCTAATTTTTCAATTAGTTTAAAAACTGCGGCTGTGGTACCACCTGTTGCAAGAAGATCATCAATAACCATTATCTTGTCTCCGCTATCTATAGCGTCTTTATGTATTTCCAAAACATTTTCCCCATATTCTAATTCATAAGATATTTTCTCCACTTCGCTAGGCAACTTTTCTGGCTTTCTAATAGGTAAAAATCCCACTCCTAATTGATAAGCAACGGGAGCACCTATAATAAAACCACGAGCTTCTATCCCTGCAATATAATCAATTTGGTATTTCTTGCAATGCCTGGTTATTTTATCAATACTAAATTTAAATGCTTCTTTATCTTTCAATAGAGTGGTAATATCTTTAAATTGTATGCCTTTTACTGGAAAATCCGGAATATTTCTAATTTTTTCTTTTAATTCTATCACCTTTATCTGCCTCCTAAATAATAGTTTTAATATCTTTTATATTTAATTGAACATTTTCCATTCCATTCCATTTATTTAATTCAATATTAAAAGCTAAATCTACTACTTTATTTTCAGAAAATATTTTATTTCCTAATCTGCTTAACTTAAACCCTATCCCTTCCAATGTTCTATTTTCTTCTTTAATTCTAAGTTTTAGGTGCTGTCCCTTTTCCCCAACCAGCTTCCAATTAGATATTGTGTTTTTATAACTACAAAAAACGGGTTGAGGATTTCCTATTCCAAATGGCTCTAAAATATTAATATCTTTTACCAAGCCAAAATTAATATTACCTAGTGAAATCCGTGCGTCTATTTTTAATTCTGGGCTTAAATCATCCTTTTTAATGAAATTTTGGGATATTTCGTTAATCCTTGATTTAAACTCAGGAATTTTATTAGACCGTATAGTAATACCTGCGGCTAACTTATGACCGCCAAAATTTATTAAAATATCCTGGCATAATTCCAAAACATTATATAAATGAAAACCATCAATACTCCTACCTGAACCTTTTGCTATTTCATCTTTTTTAGAAATAACAATTGTAGGACGATTAAATTCATCTGCTAATCTGGAGGCTATTATGCCTATGACTCCTTGATTCCAATTTTCTGATGCAAGAACCAATACCTTATTGTCTTCTTCCTTTACTTGTACAGAGGCAAGTTTTCTAGCTTCTCTTAAAATATTATCTCCAATTTCCTTCCTGCACTTGTTTATTTCGTTTAATTTTCGGGATAAATATTCAGCTTTAGATTCGGAATCAGTTAGCAATAATTCTAAAGCTAATTTAGAATCTCCTAACCTCCCTGCTGCATTTATTCTGGGGGCAAGGAAAAAATTTACTTCTTTAGTTCCTATATTTCCATAATTTATGCCACTTTCCGTTATTAATGCCTTCAAACCCTCTTTTTTAGTTTGATTAAGCATCTTTATTCCATGTTTAATTAAGATGCGATTTTCATCCATAAAAGGAACGGAATCAGCAATCGACCCCAATGCAACGTAATCAAGCAAGTTTTGTAAATCATCCTGGTTTTTTCCCAATTTTAAATATAGAGCTTGAGCCACTTTAAAACTTACTCCTACCCCCGCTAATTCCTTAAAAGGGTAATTTGTATCGCATTTAGGATTAATTATTGCTATTGCAGAAGGAAGGTCTTTTTGGGGTTGGTGATGATCGATAACTATAACATCTATACCATAATTATTTGCTTTCTCTATTTCACAAATAGAACTAATTCCACAATCAACAGTAATAATTAATTTAAAATTATTTTTAAAAGCTATATCTATAGCCTCTTCGTTTAGTCCATATCCCTCTTGAAAGCGATTAGGTATATAGTAATATAAATTAGTTGTAAATTCTTTTAAAATTGAAAATAATAGGGCAACACTGGTTAATCCATCGACATCATAATCTCCATAGATTAATATTCTTTCATTATTATTTATTACTTTTAATATTTTATCTACAGCTTTCTCCATGTCTTGAAAGAGATAAGGATCTCTTAAGTCTTTAAGGTCTGCTTTTAAAAATCTCCGAGCACTTAAAGCTTCCTTTGTTCCTCTATTAATTAATAATCGAGCTAAAATCGGAGAGATATTTAATTCTTTGGACAATTCTAATTGTAGTTTTTTATCTTCTTTTAATATACACCACTCGATTTTATTTATACTCCTTTCTCGTATATCTTACTATTGTCTATCGTATCTTGTAAAAAAAATCCAGATATATGACCTTTAAATTATTTGATCTTTTAAGCATTTGTTTTTTAACTAGATAAGATTCACGAGATTCTATTTTATTCTAGCTTCTGACTGACTTCTATTTTAATTAACTAATTAATGTCTAAATATTCTGAAAATGATGGTAAAAATAATACTTATTACAACGCATAAACCTACAGGGAAGTAAAAGACAATATTTTTTCTTTGAATGATTATATCTCCAGGTAATCTACCAGGGAAAGGCAACTTACCTGCTAATAAAAATACGCCTCCTAATATAATCAGTACTACTCCAAAAAATAACAATGTTTTACCTAATATATTTAATTCTGACATTTTTTATCTTACTATTTAATAGAATAATTACTTTTTGCCCTTTTCCCTGGAAATTTTTGTCCCTTTTTGGTGTATCTTAAATATTTTATTCCACTCTAACAATAATGGGCTAGCAATAAAAATTGAAGAATAAGTCCCGGCAACCATTCCTATAAACAAGGCTAAAGCAAAATCCGAAAGGATATTTCCTCCGAAAAAATATAAGGTTAAAATAGGAATAATAGTAGTTAAAGCTGTGTTTATCGTTCTGGACAAAGATTGATTAATGCTCATATTTATTAAATCTTCAAATGGTTCTCTGGTTTTAAGCTTTATATTTTCCCTAAGTCTATCTAAAATTACAATTGTATTATTTATAGAGTACCCTATAATAGTCATTACTGCTGCTATTATAGAAATAGTTATTTCCTTCTGTAACAAAGAAAAGATTCCCAAAACAATTAAGCAGTCATGCAAGAGTGCTAGTATTGAAACGATAGAAAACTTAAATTCAAACCTCAGAGTAATATATATAATGATTCCTATAAAAGCAAAAAGCAAGGCATAAAAAGCTAATTTTTTTAGATTTTCTCCAATAACCGGTCCTACTGTTTCTACACGCAATACCTCCAAATTAGTTAACTTCTCTTTAAAAGCGGTCATTATTTCCATTCTTTGCTCTGAATCAATCTTTCCTATCCGTATTACAAATTCATTATCTGATAATTTTTGAATAGTGCTTTGGCTTAAATTAAATTCTCCTAACACATTTCGAACCTCGGCGGTGGTAACTGGTTTATCAAATCTTATTTGGAGTAAAGTCCCTCCTGCAAAATCGATTCCAAAATTAAATCCTTGAAAAATAATTGACATTAAACCGACCAGAATAATAACTACAGAGATAAGATATGCTATTTTTCTATTTTTAATAAAATTGAATTCCTTTTTCCCGATTAGATCCATTAGATATATCCTCCTTAATTAGGTCTATAATAAAGCTTTAGAATCAAACTTAACAGCTACTACTTCTAAAATAATCTTAGTTACTACAATTGCGGTAAACATACTGGCTAAAATACCTATGCTCAAAGTAACCGCAAATCCTTTGATAAAACCTGAGCCAAAATAAAATAAGGCAAGAGCTGCAATTAAAGTCGTAACATTGGCATCAAATATGGTACGGAAAGCCTTATTGAATCCTGCATCAATAGAAGCTCGAAAAGTTTTTTCCAATTTTAATTCTTCTTTTATTCTCTCAAAAATCAGGATATTAGCATCTACTGCCATGCCAATCGTAAGAATTATCCCGGCTATTCCAGGTAAAGTTAAAGTCGCTTTTAACCCGGCCAAAGCTCCCACAATTAGTATCATACATACTACCAAAGAAAAATCTGCTACTAACCCAAACTTCTTGTAATAAATCAACATAAATATTAATATTAGTATTAATCCTATTATCCCGGCCTTTACCCCCTTGGAGATGGAGTCTCTTCCTAAGGTTGGTCCAATTGACCTATTTTCCAAAATCTCCACTTTTACCGGAAGAGCACCAGCCCGTAAAAGTATGGCTAAATGATTCGCACTCTCTACAGTAAATTTCCCGGTAATTTGAGCTTTTCCGTTAAGAATTGGTTCCTGGACTACAGGAGCAGATATTTCTTTCCCATCCAAAGTAATGGCTAAAACCTTCCCCACATTATTTTTAGTGGCTTCACCAAATTCTTTTGCTCCAATTTTATCAAATTCAATTGAGACAACAGACCGACTAAATTGGTCAAAAGAAGATTTGGCATTTATTAAATGGGCTCCAGTTAGCTGGGTTTCACCTTTCTCATTTTTAAATTCCAAAAGAGCAGTTTTGCCAATCAAATCTACAGCTGCATCCGGATCTTCCACGCCAGGTAACTGTATTAAGATTCGATTTTCGCCTTGTCTCTGAATTACCGGTTCCGAAACTCCCAGCTGGTCAATACGGTTTCTTATTATTTCTAATACTCTATTCACCGCATCATTGTCCAGTGGTGCATTAGGACTATCTACGCATTCTAAGATAACGTGGGAACCTCCTTGTAAATCTAGTCCTAAATTTATCTTCTCGTTTAGAGGAAATGACAAAATAATTGCAATAAAAATTACTACAACGACACTGACTATCTTTAAGGTTTTAATCCAATTCATATAAAAATCCTCCCTTTCTAATCTTTCTTACCTTTTATCTTTTTTATAATATAACACTATAATTATATTTTTAACTTTATCATTATAATATTATAGCATTTTCTTTGTCAACGAGAATGCTTAACAAAAATACTTCTTCGGTAAATATATTAAAATTTAAAGGCAGGTATAAAATAAATACCTGCCTTTAAATTATTATGGTTATTTTTATCTCTATATATTTTCTTTCTTTTTTAAAAATATTTTATGGTATTATTTTTCTCTTTTTACCCCGATAGCATTGCGCGTAGTATTTATTACAACATCTTTGGCAACCTCTAAGGTTAAAGTATCGCCTTTGATATCTCTGATTATACCATATATACCCCCAATGGTAATCACTTTGTCCCCCTTTTGCATACTATCTAGCATAAATTTATGTTTTTTCTGTTTTTGTTGTTGAGGACGAATGAGTATAAAATAAAATATACCAAATATAATGATCAAAGGTAAAAATTGTTGGAGAGCTTGCATTTTTATAATCACACCTTTCTTTTTAATTTTAAAAAATATCTTCTAAATTATACATAATTTTATTTTATTTAGCAAATAATTTTTATGCGTATCCGTATTACGTTTATTTTCCCCCTTACCCTAAACTTCTCCCCCGAAGGATAGAGGAAACTAGTTAACTAACTAATTATATACTCTATCCACTATACGTTAATAATATTCTAATTTCTTTCTCCCGTCTACTATTTTCCTAACTCGATACTCGATACGAATTATATTCTGACTTCCGTTTACTTTTAATATTTAGCTCAGAAAATTAGACAGAAATTCTTCTTTAAATTCTAGTAATCTATCTTCTAACAAAGCTAATCTTATATTTTTCATTAAAGAAGACATAAAATAAAGATTGTGGATAGTCCCTAAAGTTGAAGCAAGTATTTCTTTGGACATATATAGATGACGTAAGTAAGCCCTGGTAAAATTCTGACAAGTATAACACTTACATTGATTGTCTAAAGGTGTAAAGTCATCCTTGTATTTAGCATTGGTTATAGACAACTTACCAGATGAAGTAAATAACGAACCATTTCTGGCGTTTCTTGTAGGCAGAACACAATCGAACATATCAACTCCTCTTATGGTTCCTTCCAAGATACTCTGAGGCGCTCCTACCCCCATTAAATATCGGGGCTTATTGTTTGGCAAACAGGGAACTGTACAATCTAATATTTCATACATTATCGATTTTGGTTCACCTACACTTAACCCCCCTATGGCATATCCGGGAAAATCTAATTCCACTAACTTTTTAGCATTTTCAATTCTTAAGTCTTTAAAGACACCTCCTTGAACAATTCCAAATAAACTTTGATTTAAACTATAGTGCGCCTCTTTGCATCTCTTGGCCCATTGAACAGTTCTTTGGGCAGCAATTTCTACTTGATATTTTCCCGCAGGATAAGTAGTACATTCATCAAAAGCCATAGCAATATCAGCACCTAAGGCCATTTGAATCTCCATCGCCTTTTCAGGGCTTACAAGATGTTTTGAACCATCAATATGAGAGTTAAAAGATACCCCTTCATCATTTATCTTATTCAGCTTTCCCAAGCTGAAAACCTGGAAGCCTCCACTATCCGTTAATATCGCTCCTTTCCAACCCATAAATTTATGCAGCCCACCTGCTTGAGCAATCAAACTATGTCCTGGTCTTAAAAATAAGTGATAAGAATTACTTAGAATAATCTGAATACCTAAATCTTCTAATTCTCGAGGGGTCATTGCTTTTACTGTAGCCTGAGTGCCTACTGGCATAAATATTGGAGTTTCAATTATACCATGAGGGGTAAATAACTTTCCTAGCCTTGCTTTAGTTTTTTTACATTTTTTTAGAATTTCAAATTTGATAGACAAATATGTATAACCTCTTAATTTACTTTTTAATCAACTGATAATTGATTTATTATTTTAGCAAATATACCGGTTTGCAATAAAATAAAAAATTTAAAGTAAAAACCATAATTCAAACCTTAAAACTTTTTTCGTATAATAGTAATGTTTTTAATGTACGGGTCGAATTTATTCGACCCGTAGTGGGTTCGATGATTCGAATCCTAAACATTAAACACCATCCATTAATAATCTTCCGACTCCTGAATACTGATTTATGAATACTGATTTTTACATGTTATTTTCTTAACCAGTTCACCAACTAAATAACTCTTTTCTTATTACTCATTACACATTACTCATTACTGTATTTTATGGGAGATACGATTCACGAAATACGAGATACTAAATACTATTCACTAACGGCTAACGACTATATAATCATCATAGCGTCTCCAAAGCTGTAAAATCTATATCTTTCTCTGATTGCTTCTTGGTAAGCCCGAAAAAGAAAATCCTTTCCGGTAAAAGCAGCAGCAAGCATTAAAGGGGTCGACTGAGGAAGATGAAAATTAGTGATAAGCACATTTACTACCTTAAATTTATATCCGGGATAGATAAAAATATCACTCCAATTACTGCCGCCTACAATTTCACCTTGATCAAAACTAAAAGCAGATTCCAGACTGCGAGTTGTAGTAGTTCCTACCGAAATAATTCGCCTTTTTTCAGTACGGGCTTGGTTAATTTTTTTAGCAACCTCAGAAGAAATAGAATAAAACTCTGAATCCATTTTATGTTCTTCTACTTTTGAAGCTCTAATAGGTTCAAAGGTTCCTCGACCTACGTGTAAAGTCAAATAAACTATTTCAATACTTTTTTGGATAAGTTCTTTTAGTAAAGATATGGTAAAATGAAGTCCTGCAGTAGGAGCAGCAATTGAACCATCATGAACAGCATAAACCGTTTGATAGTCATTCCCTGCTTTCAATTCTTCCTTAATATAAGGCGGAGTTGGCATTTGTCCTACTTTGTTTAATATTTCTTTAAAATTGCCCATATAATTAAATTGTATAAAATAACTGCCCTTTTCTTCATTTTTACCTTCTATTATTCCCTCTAATTCGGGTCCAAAGATTATTTTAGTATCTGAATGAACAATCTTTCCTGGTTTTACTAACACTTCCCAATATTTATCTTTGATAGATTTAAGAAGTAAAACTTCTACTTTCCCTTTAGTTTTCTCTTTAAAGCCATATAACCTTGCAGGTAAAACTTTGGTATTATTTAAAACTAAAAGATCACCTTTTTTAAAATAACCTTTAATGTCTTTAAATAATTTGTGTTGAATTTCACTCTCAGATCGATTCAGGATCATTAAGCGGCTATAATCTCTTGGCTTAATCGGCTTTTGAGCAATAAAACCCGAAGGAAGATAATAATCAAATTCTTCTAATTTCATTTTCCACTCATTTATTTATTTTTAATATTTTTTTATAATTTCTATTCCCTGATAATAATATTTTAAAATATCTTGATATCTGGATCCTTGGAGAGCCATACCATATGCCCCCCATTGGGACATTCCAACCCCATGCCCATTCCCTGAACCAGAAAACAGAAAGGTTAAAGGAATGTTTAATTTTGCACTTATTACTTTGGGTACTATATCTTCTTTTTGCTCTTCTACTTCTTCTTGCTGTTTATTTTTCTTCATTAATTCGAGTAATTCCCTAATAGTCCAATCTTTCTTTTGTTCTAAAATTTCCTTTATTGACTCTTTTTGCTCTTCTTTGTCCTCAATTTCCTTTTTGTCTTCTATATCTTCCGTAATATTTGATTCTCTTCCGATTGCCTCGATTATAAAAAGTGTACTCCTGATTAAATCTGCCCCTATTAAGCTTCTAAAATCATTAGTTTTTATATTAATCACTTGATTATTGTCAGCAGACAAAATTAACTCGTTTATTCTGCCTGTTTCACTTTTTTTTGCTGATTCAATAGAAAAAATTGAGTTTATCTTATAACCTTGTTTTTGAAGTTTTTCCGCTAAATCTTTTTCATTTATAGAGTAAGACCAGGTGTGATGCGGAGGAGTAACCTTTTCTTCAAATATCGATTTTACACTTCTTAAATAAGGCAAGGAACTTCCCCAAACATTCTCACTATCCTCTGTATATCCTCCACTATCCGAATGATAAACAGCGTTAATAGGCTTGCCTTTGTAGACCATAATCACCCCTTGAGTCTCATCAACGGCTTTATTGGTTAAAGGATCTTCGTGATTTACTCCTCCGTAAACTTGACTGTTGGTAGAAGCACAAATATTATAACCTTCATCAATATATTTATTCATATTAAAGATAGCGAAAGTTCTTGCTGCAACTGCTTGAGCTTTTAGAGCTTCTTGGGGCCAACTGGGAGAAATCTCTTTTTTTAAAACTCCATAAAGATATTCTTCAATATTGATGATATTAATGACATTCAATTTTCTATGCTCTTTATCAATATCTATCTCTATGCTTCCTCGGTAGTAATATTTTTGTCCATTAAACGCAACCACAATTTTAGCGCTTCCTACTGGAATTATTTTTATGGGACCAGAATAAACGCCTTTTTTTAAAATCTCTATTCCTTTGTTATGCGGTAATATTTTAACTATCTTATTGCTTTCTTCGCTTATAAGATCGCTTGATTTTAAATTATAAATCTTAAAAGTGCCATCTCCGCCCACACTAATCTCAGTTTGATCTAAGAATATACCCACTCGAAGTATTGGTTGTCCTTCTGCTGCTAATAAGATACTATTATTAAATAAAAGCAGTGAAAAAATACACATTCCTAAAAATAAAAAAAAATAATTTACTTTTCCAATATTTAACTTTATCAATCAACCTATCTCCTTTTTAATACTTCGTTTTTATTTCTTACTTCTATTTGCAAAATGCTATACGCTATTTTTTCTACAACAATTTCCCCTGAGCATCTTTTTTTTTGCCAAAATATTCATAAGTTAAATCTGTTGCTACTCTTCCTTTGGGCGTTCGATGAAGAAAGCCCTTTTGTAAAAGATACGGTTCATAAACATCACAAATAGTGTCCGTATCTTCACTAATGGAAGCAGCTAACGTTTGTAAACCCACCGGGCCACCTGAATATTTTTCTATTATAGTAAGTAATAATTTTTTATCTATGCTAGTTAAACCAAAATTATCAATCTCCATCATTTCTAAACCATAATCAGCGATTTCTTTATTAATAATTCCTTCACCTTTTATTTGAGCATAATCACGTAGTCTCCTTAAAAGTCTATTAGCAATGCGAGGGGTACCTCTTGATCTTAAAGAAATCTTTATGGCAGCTTCTTCGGTTATTTTAACTTTTAATATTTCAGCAGATCTTATTACTATCTTTTCAAGTTCGTTTTCCTGATAATAACCAACTCGAGTTATAACTCCAAAGCGACTTCTTAAGGGTGAGGTAATCAGCCCTGTACGAGTCGTCGCCCCAATAAGAGTAAATTTTGGTAAACTTATACGTATAGAACGAGCACTTGGCCCCTTGCCGATTAGAATGTCTAATTCAAAATCTTCCATAGCGGGATATAATATTTCCTCTACTACTCGATTTAGTCGGTGAATTTCGTCAATAAATAAAACATCATTTTCTTGTAAATTAGTAATGATAGCTGCTAAATCTCCTGCTCTTTCTATAACTGGACCAGAAGTCATCTTAATATTAACTCCCATCTCATTAGATATTATATAAGCTAAGGTAGTCTTACCTAAACCTGGAGGACCATATAAAAGAATGTGATCAATGGGCTCTTTCCTTTTTTGTGCAGCGCTTATATATATTTTAAAATTTTTTCTAATATTTTCTTGACCAATAAATTCTTTAAAAAATTTAGGCCTTAAGTTTATATCTAAATCCGGTTCTTCTTTTCTTAATCCTAAATCAATCGTTTTTTCTTTAAACTCCATCTATTTACTCCATCACCTATTAAAACGAATCATTTCAATACTAACAATTGCACTTATTGAAAGCTTTCAATAAGTAAAAATCTTAATTGCCTGTAATCTTCAGAGATTCTCGAATTAATTCTTCCACCGTTAATTGCCCTTTAAATTTTTCTTGGGTTTTTTCCACTGCGGACTTTGCTTTTTTGTAAGTATACCCTAACACTTTAAGAGCGTCTATGGCATCATTTATATTTTCAGATTTAAAGGTTTTCTCTACGCCTGCTTCCAGAAAGGTGATTTTGCTTATTTTATCTTTTAATTCTAACACAATCTTTTTTGCAAGCTTATTCCCGATACCGACTATCGCTGTAATTGAATCTAAATCTTCTTGGAGAATTGCTTTTCCAAAAGTATCAGGAGTCGTTTTAGATAAAATATTTAAACCTACTTTAGGACCAACTCCCGGTGTGCTAATTAGTAATTCAAAGAAATTTTCTTCTCCCTTGGATAAAAATCCATAAAACATTATTTTGTCTTCTCTTAAATATAAATAAGTATAAATTTTAGTATTATCGCCAGTTTTCAAGGAAAGATTATTATAAATAGGTGTATTAATTTGATACCCTATGCCGTTTACATTTAATATCAGATAATTTACTCCAACTGTATCAACTGTTCCTTCTAAAAAAGATATCAAATTGAAACCTCCTGTAATAATAGTTAACTGGTTCATTAGTTTCCAGTTGGACAGTTTATTGGTTATTAATTAGTCAGATACTATCCGCTGTACGTTCCATGCTATTCTTAACGAGATACGATTCACGAGATACAAGATACGATATTCAATATTTAGTATGCGCATGACAAATTGCCACTGCTAAAGCATCTGCAGCATGATCAGGTCGGGGTATTTCAGATAAATTGAGTAGGATTTTAACCATCGATTGAACTTGATGTTTTTCTGCTCTCCCATTTCCTACGGTAGCTTGTTTGACCTGTAATGGAGTATATTCGTAAAGCTCCAGTCCCATTAAAGCAACAGTTATGGCTACCATACCATGAACCTTGCTGACTATAAGTGCACTTCGAACATTCTTATTAAAAAATATTTCTTCAATGGCGACTTCATGAGGATGATGTTTTTCTATAAGTTCTTTTATTTTATAATATATTTGTTTTATTCTTGAACTAAAAGTATCTTTCTTGTAAGTTAATATACATCCGTAATCAATTAATTCCATTTTCTTTTTTTCATATCGAATTAAACCATAACCAGTATTGCTAAGTCCGGGATCAATACCTAAAATAATCACAACTTATCCTTATTAGCTGATATTTCTTCCATAATTTCATCAGCAATATTAAAATTAGCATAAACTTTCTGCACATCATCTTGCTCTTCCAACTGTTCCATTAAATTTAGCATTTGCCTTGCTTTTTTACCTTCTAAATCTACAGTAGTTTTTGGAATTAAAGTAATTTCACTAAGCAAGCAATCAATATTTTGTTCATTTATTAAATCGCTGAATTTCTTATAATCTTCAGGCGGAGTAATAACTTCTACATTTTCATTATCGCTTTTTACGTCTTCGGCTTCTGCTTCAAGTGCTAAATCTACAATAATGTCTTCGTTGACTTTAGTTTTCTCGAAGATAAAATAACCTCTTTTGTCAAACATCCAAGCAACACAACCATTTTCACCTAAGTTACCCGCATTTCTGGAAAAAATCTTTCTAATCTCTGGGATGGTTCTGTTTTTATTGTCAGTTAAAGCTTCTATTAAAACTGCAACTCCTCCTGGCCCATAGCCTTCATAGGTAGCTTCTTCATAAGAAACTCCATCAGCTTCACCGCTTCCTCGTTTAATAGCTTTTTCAATATTTTCGTTAGGCATATTGCTCTCTTTTGCCAATTGAATTGCAGTTTTTAATTTTACATTAGTCTCAGGGTCCCCTCCTCCTGAGCGAGCAGCAACAGTTATCACTCGAATTATCTTGGTAAATATTTGTCCCCTCTGTGCATCCGCTTTACCCTTTTTCCTTTTAATGGTACTCCACTTTGAATGTCCAGACATATTTTATTTCTCCTTGAATATAAAATTATTAAATCTTTCACTGTGATTAATTTTTTATAATTTTAGCATATTAAAAGGGTAGTTTCAATAAATTAGTCATTAGTTGTTGGTCGATAGTATTTAGTTAAGAAAATACAAAATACAAGAGATATAAAACGTATAACCATCCACCCTGCAGAACAGGCGTCTCGCCTGTCTATTTCGGGTTTCAATTAATTGTTGGTTCTTGATGACTAGTATTTAGTAATGAATGCGCAGGGAGAATTATTGTAATTTTAAGATAAATAAAATTGAAATAAATATATTTAAAAGAAAGGTATTGCAGGAGTAATTCGTTTATGTGCACTTTTAGCTATTTTGTCTTGAATCTCTTTTTCTATTATTTTATTGTTTAATTTTCCAGTTCTTAAATACTTGTCTAACTGCTCGTAACTTATACCAATTTCTTCTTCATCGGTTTGACCTTTCCAGAGGCCGGCAGAAGGAGGTTTATTTATAATTTCTTTGGGAATATCTAAATATTCTGCTAATTCTCTAACCTGGGTCTTCACTAAATTACCTAAAGGTAAGATATCTGTTCCTCCATCACCGTATTTAGTAAAATATCCAATCATTAACTCACTTTTATTCCCGGTTCCTACCACTATATAATTTAATTTATTAGCAAAATAGTACAAATTTGTCATTCTTAACCGGGGTTTTATATTTGCTTCTGCTAATTTGATATTTTCCCCCTTTTCATTATTTAAAAGGTGAAGGAACAAATCATACACTTTTGATAAATCAATTATTTTATAAGGAATATTAAATTTATTAATAAAGCCTAATGCATCATTAATATCTGCTTCAAGACTATGGCAAGGCATAATTATGGCTAAGGTATTTTGGGGAAATATTCTTATGCTTAAAGCAGCTACTACAGCAGAATCTATTCCCCCACTCAATCCAAATACTATACCTTTGGCCTTTGCTTCAGTTACTTTATCTTCTATCCAAACACATAATTTTTGTACTAATTCTTCCATAAATTAATTCTCCAATTATACCTATTTACCGATTGACTGGTCGTTAGTATAAATTAAAGTTTTCAGTTATCGGTTTACAGTTTAAAAATATACAAGATATAAAACTGGTTTTTAGTTAATGGTTCACAGTTTTTAGAGGAAATTGCGACGTTCACTTCGTTCTCTCGTCATGACACTATAAACAGGCGAGACACCTGTCCTACATTGTATCTTCTATCTTATAACCGGTAACTGGATAACTAATATCCCCTACGCTTATTTGCTATATCAAATTATAC
>DASRME010000346.1:0-9963 GCA_035648095.1 Atribacterota bacterium
TAATAAAGGTATTAAAAATAAGTGAGCCCTTGGCCCAAAAAATAATAAATCTAATGAATAAATTGAATGGATTCACAGAACCTAAAGACCTTCTCCAGCTACCCGAGCTCACCAATCTCGATTTACTTGAATGGAAAGAACAGAGGATAATAATTACCGCTGAATAAATAAATTAAAACAATTTTCCAAAAAGAAGGATTTTTAATAGAATCTTGGGGGACATTCTTCTATAAGCTCTTTTTTCCTCGCCCCTGGAGGGAGAGGGCTAGGGTGAGGGGGAAATGTTTTCCGTCTAATATATTTCCCTAAAAAAGAAGGACTTTTAACAATCGATACAGTATATAGATAACAGTTTGTTTTCTACAAAATCATAGTTTTTCTTAAATAAATTAAGAAAAATCAAACTTTTTTCAATTATTTCAATTTATTTTCACAATTATTGCCATACAGTAGTCGTAGTCATGTGATATAATTATATCAATACTTTTTTATATCCCTTTTCTCTTGAAGAGAGAGAGTGGGGTGAAGGTGAATATATTTCTTAAGAAAAGAAGGATTTCCTTAACTTTTTGTCGTATTAATATTAAGTTATAAAAAAATTCAAAAGATTTGTTTTTATGCTCCCTAAATGAAATACAATATTACTTTAAAAAGGAAATAAACTATGGCATTAAAAAAATCACAACTATATAGTTCAATATGGCAAGCTTGCGATGAGCTTCGAGGAGGTATGGATGCTTCACAATATAAAGATTATGTTTTAGTTCTTCTCTTTGTCCGTTATGTGACCGATAAATATGCAGGTAAATCCGATTCACTCGTTGATATTCCACCCGGCGGCGGTTTTTCAGATTTGGTTGCTCTAAAAGGCAAAACAGACATTGGCGAAGGAATTAATAGTGTTTTGGAAATTCTTGCTAAAGCTAATGGATTAAGCGGAGTCATTGATTCGGTTGATTTTGATGACGAAGAGAAGCTTGGAAAAGGTAAAGAAAAACAAGATATGCTCTCGAAGCTGGTGGCAATTTTTGAGAATCCTGACCTTGATTTTAGTAAAAATAAAGCTGATGGTGACGATCTCTTAGGTGATGCCTATGAATATCTGATGAAACATTTTGCAGTTGAGTCAGGAAAAAGCAAGGGTCAGTTTTATACTCCGGCAGAAGTATCTCGCATAATTGCCAAAGCGATTGGCGCAAAAAACGCCAAAAATAGAACCCAAACAGTATATGACCCTGCTTGTGGTTCGGGTTCGCTATTATTAAAAGTTGCGGCTGAAGCCAAACCTGTAGATATTTCAATCTATGGTCAGGAAAAGGAAAATGCAACTGCCGTACTGGCGATTTTGAATATGTGGCTGCATGGCGAACCTACTGCAGTCATTAAAAAAGGACAGAGCACATTATCCAATCCGCTATTTACAAATAGCGGAACACTTAAAACATTTGATTATGTAGTCGCAAATCCTCCCTTTTCTTATAAATCATGGCGTAACGGATTTACTCCGGAGGAAGATTCATATGGACGCTTTGATGGATTTGGCATACCTCCTAATAAAAATGGTGATTATGCCTTTCTGCTTCATATCGTAAAATCGCTTAAAAGTACTGGAAAGGGTGCCTGTGTATTACCTCATGGCGTATTATTTCGTGGAAATTCAGAGGCGAATATTCGAACAAACCTGGTTAAAAGGGGATATATCAAAGCCATCATTGGCTTGCCGGCTAACTTGTTCTATGGCACCGGCATTCCTGCTTGTATAGTGTTTATCGACAAAGAAGGCGCTAGTGAGCGTAAAGGCATTTTCTTGATTGATGCCTCCAAGGGATTTGTCAAAGACGGCAATAAAAACCGCTTGCGCGAGCAGGACATCCGTAAGATTATTGATGTTTGGAATAATCAAGATGAACTACCAAAATTTAGCCATTTTGCCACCAATGAGGAAATAGCTAAAAACGAATATAATCTCAACCTGCCCCGATATATTGACACCAATAACTCGGAAGATATCCATGATATCGATGCGCACCTTAAAGGTGGCATTCCGAAGCATGACATTGATTTATTAGATAATTATTGGATTATCTGCCCTACACTTAAAAATATGATTTTTAAAACTGTAATACGGCCAGGCTACTTTAATATAGCAGTTCCGGTTGAGGAGATTCGCCCTGCTATATTGGAGAATAAAGAGTTTTTGGAATATAGAAAAAATATTCAATCCACATTTGGTATCTGGCAGCAATCACAAACCACTGTACTTAAGAGTTTGAGCAAAGACAATAACCCGAAAGTGGTTATTTCACAGTTGTCCAATGACCTACTTGAAGCATTCAAAGAAATAAAGCTGATTGATAAATATGATATCTACCAGCACCTGATGACCTATTGGGAAGAAATAATGCAAGATGATAACTATATAGTTACAGCCGATGAGTGGCTAGCGGGAAATGAACTGATTCGACTGCAAAGCAAGAATAAAAAAGGCAGCAAAAAAGATATAGCTGGACTTGCAGGTTTAGAGGGTCGTTTGATCCCTGTTTCGCTGATTATAAAAACCTATTTACACCAGGAAAAAGCAAAATTAGATCAGCTTCAGACAGAACTTGAACAGATTATCAGCTGCATGGAAGAAATTAAGCAAGAACATAGTGGAGAAGAAGGTTTGTTATGTGAGGTCATTAACGAAAAAGGAAATGTCACAAAAGGGGATCTTGGTATACGCATTAAAGAGATTAAAGTAATGGGTAACGAAGAAAAGCAGGAACTTGAATTGTTGGAAAATTATAAGCAGCTCCTGGAAAAAGAGTCAAATATTAAGGTAAAGATAAAAGAAGCGGAAAAAGATCTGGAGAAAAAGGTTATCACCAAATACCTCATGCTTACGATTGAAGAAATAAAAAAGTTGGTTGTTGATCTTAAATGGATGACGGAGCTGGAGAATCGAATTATGGGCGAAGTTGACCGATTGGGGCAGACTTTGACCGGTAGAGTCAAAGAACTGGCAAAGCGATATGATGAGACTTTACCGCAGATAGAAAGGAAAACGGAAACGCTAACCCGCAAAGTCGAGGAGCATTTAAAGAAAATGGGGTTTACACGGCAAAGAGATTGAATATACAAAAGAAACCTGAAAGCATTTCAGGAAAAGATATTCGCAAGTTGATAGAACGTGCCTATCGGATGTTAATCGAAAAAGATGGTTATCTGTTGAAAGTTGATGCCAATGAAAGAAGCATTACACATCGCTTGGCAATATATCTTGAAGTAGCATTTCCGGAATATGATATTGATTGTGAATACAATAGAGATGGATTTAATTCTAAAAGACTTATTGGTTATAAGAAACAAATAGATTCTGACGATACCAGTGGGACAACTGTCTATCCAGATATCATTATCCATCATCGAGGGGAAAAATGTAATTTTATTGTGATTGAAGCAAAAAAACTTTCAAACACAGACGATTCAGACAAAGAAAAATTAGATATATATAAAAGTGAGTTATTGTATAAATATGCATATTTTGTGAAATTCCCTGTTGGTGAAGATTTTAAAAATTACAAATGTTTGCCTTCTAAAAAATTTATTGAAGAAGTGAAATGATAATGAAAAATCAACTAATAAAAAAAATTCCAGAAGGATACAAACAAACTGAGATCGGTGTCATTCCTGAGGATTGGGATGTGAAAAATTTGGGGGAAATTGCTGATGTTGTAACTGGAAATACTCCACCAACAAATGATCAATCTAATTACGGCGAAGATTATTTTTTTGTCAGTCCAGCAGATTTGGGAAAAAGTAAATATATATTCCAGGCCCAGAAAAAACTTTCCAATAAGGGTTTTAGAATTTCAAGGAAATTACCTCCAAATAGTATTTTATTTACTTGTATAGGTTCTACTATTGGAAAGGCTGGAATTGCTCCGTTTGAACTAACATCCAACCAGCAAATAAATTCAATATTGCCCAATAAGAATTTTTCCTCCAACTTTTTATTCTATTCACTAAATTTAATATCACCAAAAATTCAATCATTGGCGGGTGAGCAAGCTGTTCCAATAGTCAA
This sequence comes from Atribacterota bacterium, assembly GCA_035648095.1. Taxonomy (GTDB): domain Bacteria; phylum Atribacterota; class Phoenicimicrobiia; order Phoenicimicrobiales; family Phoenicimicrobiaceae; genus Sediminicultor. Next base: position 4,070 of record DASRME010000346.1, read on the forward strand.
TAAATGTGATTTTGAAAAAACGACTATAGCTTTACCTTCAAACATTTTCGAACAAACTGCTATTGCCACTGTTCTCTCTGACACTGACGCGTTGATTGAACATTTAGAAAAATTGATTGCCAAAAAGAAAGCCATCAAACAAGGCACAATGCAGCAGCTCCTCACCGGTAAAAAAAGATTGCCGGGGTTTAGTGGGGAGTGGGAAGAGAAAAAATTGAAAGATATTGCCGATTTTCTTAAAGGGAGAGGACTTTCAAAAAGTAAGATAGTTAATGACGGAAAATACCCTTGTATTTTATACGGTGAATTATTTACAACTTATTCTCAAGTAATAAAGAAAGTAAAAAGTAAAACAAATTCCAGAGAAGGATTACTTTCAGTAAAAGGCGATATTCTTATGCCGGGATCAACTACCACAGTTGGCATTGACTTGGCAACAGCATCGGCGCTTCAACAAAATGATGTATTGTTGGGCGGTGATGTAATTGTGATTAGAAAAAAAGAACCAAATATATATAATTCTGAATTTTTAGCAAATTATCTAACTCATATTTCTAAATATAAGATTGCAGAAATTGCGCAAGGAATTACAATAATTCATTTACATGGTAGTAGATTACAAGAAATATTTGTAAAAATTTCAAGTGATATAAAGGAACAAACTGCCATTGCTACCATTCTCTCCGATATGGATTCTGAGATTGAGAGCTTGGGGCAAAAGAGAGATAAATACATCATGCTCAAGCAAGGCATGATGCAACAACTTTTAACCGGGAGGATACGAATATATGCCAACAACTAATCAAAATGTCGGTCAAATAGAACGTAAGACACAAACTAGAATTGTAGCATTGTTTCGCGATAAACTAGAATATGCGTATCTGGGCAACTGGGAAGATAGGGAGAAAAACAGCAATATTGAAGAAGGTCTGCTTCGAGATTACCTGCAAAGCACTAAAAAATACAACGATAAAATGATTGAAAAAGCTATAACCCAACTCAAAAAAACTGCCGGTAACCAGCAAGCGATATTATATGATTTGAACAAAGATATATATGGCCGGCTTCGCTACGGCATATCACTACACGAAGAACTGGGAGAGCAGAGCCAGACAGTACATTTTATTGATTGGGAGCATCCGGAAAACAACCGCTTTGCTATTGCCGAAGAAGTAACCATAAAGGGCAAAAGAACCAAACGACCGGATATTGTGCTGTATGTCAATGGTATTGCTCTGGGAGTCATTGAGCTCAAGCGAAGTACTGTGTCTGTGTCCGAGGGTATCCGCCAAAATATCGGCAATCAAAACGATGCATTTATCCAGCGATTTTTTGCCACCATGCAGCTGATGATAACCGGCAACGATACCGAAGGCTTGCGCTATGGTACGACCGAAACAACAGAAGATTATTATTTGTCTTGGAATACCAAGGATCCCGATTTTGCCGATGAACCCAACCGGCTGGATCGTCATCTTATGCAGGTATGTCAAAAGAATAGGTTTTTGGAGATCATTCACGACTTTATTCTTTTTGATAACGGCATAAAAAAGATCTGCCGCCACAACCAATATTTCGGGGTAAAAGCAGCACAAGAGCGAGTCAAAAACCACGAGGGCGGGATCATCTGGCACACCCAAGGATCAGGCAAAAGCCTGACTATGGTCTGGCTAGCCAAATGGATCAGGGAAAACATTACCGATGCCAGAGTAGTTTTACTGACAGATAGAGTTGAGCTGGATGAGCAGATTGAGAGCGTGTTTAAAGGTGTGAATGAGGATATTCATCGCGCTAAAAATGGCAGTGATTTGTTGGACCAGCTAAATAAAAAAGATAACTGGTTAATTGGGTCAATCATCAATAAGTTTGGCCGATTTGGGACAAGCGTGGATCAAAACTTTGAGGAATATGTACAAGAGCTGAGAGCCAGCTTACCTAAAGATTTTAAAGCTAAGGGGGAGATATTTGTTTTTGTTGATGAGTGTCATCGCACACACTCCGGTAAGATGCACGAGGCCATGAAGGAAATCTTGCCTGAAGCTTGCTTTATCGGTTTTACCGGCACCCCGCTTTTAAAATTAGATAAAACCAACAGCATTGCGGTGTGGGGCGGATATATACATGAATATAAATATAACGAGGCCGTTATAGACAAGGTAGTTTTGGACCTGCGTTATGAAGCCAGGCAGGTGCCTCAGCAAATAACCGATCAGGAAAAAATCGATGAGTTTTTTGAGCGAAAAACCCGAGGGCTGACCGATTACGCCAAAGCCCAGCTGAAAAAGAAATGGGGCACTATGCAGGCACTTTTAAGCTCTGCCGACCGGATGAAGCGGATTGTGTTTGATATCATTGATGATTTTGAAGAAAAACCCAGGCTGGCAAGCAGGCGGGGTAATGCCATGCTGGTGGCCAGCAGTATTTATGAAGCCTGTCAATATTATGACATTTTTCAATCGCAGGGATTTGGCAAGTGTGCAGTGATTACTTCATACGAACCCAATGCACTGGATACAGAATCGCGGGAATATGCTATTTATCAAAAAATGCTGGATATCTACCGCCCCTTGGAGAAAAAATCAAACGAAAGCGAAACAGATGCCTTTGAAAGAATAATGAAAAAGAGGTTTGTCAACCAACCGGGTCAATTGCACCTTTTGATTGTGGTGGATAAATTACTGACCGGATTTGATGCCCCTCCGGCAACGTATTTGTATGTTGATAAAAATATGCAGGATCACGGATTATTTCAGGCCATTTGCCGGGTCAACCGGTTACATGGTGAGGATAAGGATTACGGTTACATCATTGATTATCGGGATTTGTTTAAAAAACTGGAAAAAGCGGTTATCGATTATACATCTGAGGCATTTTCCGGCTTTGAACAAAGCGATGTGTTGGGACTTTTAAAAGACAGATTTGAGGAAGGCAGAAAAGACCTTGATGAAGCCTTGGAAACAGTCAAGGCTCTTTGTGAACCGGTACAGCCACCTAAAAAACAGGCAGATTACATCAGATATTTCTGTGGTGATACCGAAAACCCCTATTCACTTAAAGAAAATGAGGTAAAACGGGTTGACTTGTACAAATCTGTAGGAAGACTTTTGAGGTTCTATGCTGATATTGCCGGTAGTATGAGTGAGGCCGGGTATAGCCGGGATCAGGCTGAGGTAATTTCTAAGGAAGTGACTCACTTCGAACAAGTCAGGACTGAGGTGCGTTTAGCAAGCGGTGACTATATTGATCTTAAGAAATACGAACCGGCCATGCGGGCGCTAATGGATAGGTATATCTCTGCCAGTGAGAGTAAAATATTAACCTCATTTGATGATAAGTCGCTAATTGAACTGTTGGTAGATAAAGGCGCTGGTGCGCTCAATCATCTGCCTGAGGTGATTAAAAATAATCAGGAAGCAATTGCGGAAACAATAGAAAACAATGTGCGCAAATTAATTACCGACGAAATGCCAACTAACCCCCACTATTACCAGCAAATGTCTGAGTTACTGAAAGAACTGATTCGACAAAGAAAACAAGCTGTTCTTGAATACCAAAAATATCTCGAAGAAATTATTGCGTTAGCTAAAAAAGTCAGGGATCCAAGCAAATCAGAGCAATACCCTAGCACCATAGACAGCCGAGGTAAACAAGCTTTATATGATAATTTAGGCAACGATGAGGAAAAAGCATTTAGAGTACACGAGGCAGTCATGAGTTCAAGAAGCGATGATTTTCGAGGACATCTCTTGAAAGAAAGAAGAATAAAACTAGCTATTAAAAAGGCTTTATCTACTATTTCTGAAGAGGAGTTAAAAGAATTATTTGAAATTATCAAAAACCAATATGAATACTAACCGAAGTTTAATGAAAATCCGGGGTGTCGAGGTATTGCTCCTGCGGAAAAAAATTAAGAATTTACATCTTAATGTATTGCCCCCCAACGGAACGGTGCGTGTTTCCGTGCCTTTTGGCATGAGTGATGATGCTATCCATACTTTTTTGGCAACACGACTCTCTTGGATAAAAAAACAACAGGCAAAGTTTAAAGGCCAGGAGCGGCAAACACCCAGAAAATACGTGAGTGGTGAATCGCATTATTTTTTGGGTAAAAGGTATAGGCTTGAAGTTGTTTATATTAATGACAAATCCAAGGTTGAAATTAAAAACAAGAAAAAATTCGTGCTGAGTGTTAGACCTGGGAGTGATGCTAAAAAGCGCGAACAGGTATTGAAAAATTGGTATAGAAACGAACTAAGACAGGTACTTGATCCTTTGATTAAAAAATGGCAGGAAAAGATTGGAGTAGGAGTAGATTTTTGGGGAATAAGGCGAATGAAAACCATGTGGGGTATCTGCAATGAGAAAACTAAAAGAATTTGGCTTAATCTGGAACTGGTAAAAAAACCGGAGAGCTGTATCGAATATGTAGTTGTACACGAATTAGTTCATATTTTAGAAAGAACACACAGCAATAAGTTTGTGCGATTAATGGACAAGTATCTCCCGAAATGGAGAGATGAAAAGGATGAAATTAATAGGTTAATTTTAGCTCATGAAGAGTGGAAATATTAAAAAGAATTTTTCTTTATTCGGCATTAGTTGTATTATTTTTTGGGTTTCACTTTTCTTTCTTATAGATTGAATAAAGCTTTAAACAATTATTAATCAGATATTTTAATTATTTAATTCAATTTAGTTAGAATAATATCTAAAAAGGGTGGGTAAATGTTATTTAGTCAATTGAAGGAAGAAGAAAAAAGAAGTATATGTAAAAAAGAGATTGAAAATTTGGAAAATTGGTTAAGACGTCTAGCTCATGAATTATTAAGTAAGGAGTATGGAAAAAATTATTTAGAATATAAAGATGGCAATAATAATTATTTAATAAGCAGAAAAATTATGCAAGAAGTAAAAAGCCGACTTGAACAAGAATCAGAAAGATTTCCAAGATGTATAGATGCATTTTTCTTATCTGATTTAATATATATAATTTGCAGAGATGATCTTTATAATAAGTTTTTTAAAGATCCATTATCTAAAGCTTTTCCTGATGGGAATAACGAGGCACGGACTTTTCTCGAACGCTTAGTAGATCCTAGAAATGCTCTTTCTCACGCACATCCAATTTCCAATAGAAAAGCCGAACAAGTTGTATGTTATTGTCATGATATTATTGATTCAATAAAGGAGTATTATTTCAAAATGGGTACAGAACATGAATTTAATGTTCCAAGCATAATAAAAATAACTGATTCTTTTGGTAATTCGATTCATTCACATGAAATTAAAGAGAGGTCACCTTTTATTTGGGAGTTAGATGATGATCGAAAAAATTATTTGTTTCCAGGAGATAATTTAGGAATAGAGATTGAGATTGATCCAAGTTTTGAACCTTCTTCATATACTATAGAATGGATTATCAAAAACGAATATATTGAAAAATATAATAATAAAACAAGAATATCATTTAAACTAGGAGTAAAACATGTAGGAGAACTCTGTATTGTAAAATGCAAAATAATTTCAAATAAAAATTGGCACAAGCATAATACTTATGATGATAAAATTAGTATTTTTTATAAAGTTTTGCCTCCATTAAATGATCATTAGGTTTTAAAAAGAACTATTAAAATTAAATTATTATTTTACAGAGGAAAGGGGTCTATAATTAAAAAAGTATTTCTTAACTATAGAATAATCTGAAAGGTGAGGATAGTCAAATAACTTTCTTTATGCAAGAATAGAATATATGGCCAGAGGAGCATTTGAAACAAAACAGGGGGACGGTTCTTTGTTTTACAATCCCCTATTATCTTCAGCAAGATTAACTTTTACCGGGATGGTTTTTATACCTGGGGAAACAAGAAGGATAAGTAATAGTAAAATAAAGAAGA
>DASRME010000347.1:0-3158 GCA_035648095.1 Atribacterota bacterium
GTTTTAATGACTTGTGCAAAAAAAATACCAAAATTAAAAATGTTATATGATAATGGTTTTATTTTTTACCCTCATGTAATACCAAATATGTATGTAATTAGAGGAAATATTCCGGCTTCCGGTTCATTATTAAAATGGTGTAGGGATAATTTATTTCAAGATATTATAGAGTATTCTATTAAATCAAAAACTGACCCTTATACTATGATGTTCGATAAATTAAGTAATGAACCCAGTGATATAGTGGTTTTTCCATACTTTGCTGGTCGTGGAACACCGGATATTGATCCAAACGCGAAAGGAGCAATATTAGGTTTAACCCTTGGTTCAGATCGTTTCGATATATTAAAAGCCATTATAGAAGCACTTACATTTGAGTTAAAACAAAATGTGGATGCAATGGAAAAAATAGGTTTTTCATTTCAAGAGATTAGAGCTACTGGAGGTGGCACTAAATCTGAAAAGTGGTTAAGAATGAAAGCTAGTATTACTAAACATGATGTAGTTGCTTATGCAAATGACGCCGCACCCTTAGGGGCTGTTATTATAGCAGCACACGGTATGGGATTATATAAATCTTTCAGAGATATTATTTCTCTATTTGTTCACCCTGTTAAACTTATCAAACCAGACAAAAAATACAAATGGGAGTACATTTTACAAAAAAGAAAGGAGGTTATTTGTCAATTACGTAAGAAAACAATTACTTTTATGGAAAGGAGTGGATCGGATGGATTTTGATCAGTGCAGTAAAAACATAATTGAGGTAGGATCTAGAGTGTATAATAATTATTTAACACATGGAACAGGAGGTAACATTAGTTTTAAAATATCGGATGATTGTATCCTAATTACAAGAACAGGAACTAATCTCGGTAATTTACAGCAAGAAGATATTGTAAAAATTGACATTGAAGGTCACATATTAAGTGATAGAAAAGACAGAAAAACTCCTTCATCGGAAATGCTAATGCACTTAAAAATTTATCGTAGAAATCTGGATATATGTGCAATAATTCATGCTCATCCTCCATTTTCTACATCTTTTGCAGTTGCTGGTATTCCACTAGAGGAATCAATACTACCTGAAGTAACTAATACAGTTGGGCTAGTACCTGTAATCAGTTATCAAAAACCACATTCTCAGGTTTTAGCAGATAATGTTGCGGAGGCGATAAAACATAATAAATATGTTTTTATGGCTAATCATGGTATTCTTGGTGCTGGCGTTGATTTATTAAACATATGTAACAATCTTGAGAATATTGAATTTCTCTGCAAGGTTATTATATATTCTAAGATTCTCGGTAACATAAATAAAATAGATTAAAGTGACGGTACTTATTCTTTGGGTGACGTAAAGTAGCCCATTAGAGTTATTAATTTAGAAGGAATCATTTATCTGCTAAGGTGGTGATAAGAGAAAATTTCTTCTAAAATCGGAAGACGATAGTCTGTTCAGGCAAATCCCAAGCTTATAAAGATGGGGAATCTATTAAAATAAGGGAGGTGTTAAATTTTAGGCCAATTTAGTTTCTTAATTAAAGTATAAACAAAAAAAGTACGAATAAAAAGGAGGATAAAAATGTTTTATCATAAATGTAGATACTTTGTTGTAATTATCATTATAACGGTCTTTTTGGCTATTTCATGTATGGCCTATGCTGCTGATAATAATAAGCCGTATGATGGTAAAGAAATTAATGTATTATTACTTAGACTAGATAATTTTACTTATCTATTAGATTTACTCAATGATTTCGAGGAAGAGACAGGAATAACTGTTAATGTTGATCTACTACCTGAAAAGACAATAATGCCCAAAGTTACAATGAATTTTGCTTCTGGGAGTGATGAATATGATGTGGTTTCAGTAGGTAATAGGTCTATACCTCAATTTGTAAGAGGTGACTGGTTAATGCCTATTGATGATTATATGAATGACCCAACATTAACAAAATCAGATTATGATTCTAAGGATATAATTCCCGCTTTATTAGATTGTATGAGTGTAGATGGTGTTTTGTATGGTGTGCCACAAAATCCATTTGTCTATGGTTTAATGTATAATAAGAAAATGTTTGAAGAAGCAGGGATAGATAGTCCACCACAGAATTTAGAGGAACTTGAAAGATATGCGAAATTACTTACAACCCCAGACCATGCTGGAATTGCTTTACGGGCAACTAGAGAAGCTGCTCTTGGGGCAGTTACATGGTTAGCTTTGTGGTATAAAATGGGGGGGCATTGGTTTGACCAAGATATGAAGCCATTATTAGACTCTCCTGCTTCTATTGAAACAACCAACTATTGGGCTAGAATCTTGAACAATTATGCACCAAAAGGCGTATCTGGTTACAGTTGGAATGAAGTAATATTAGCAATGCAAAACGCGGAAGTTGCAATGGTTATTGATGATTTTATGTTTGGACCGAAACTCGAAGATCCTGATAATAGCTTAATAGCAGGTAATGTGGGTTACCATGTAATAGAAGGACCCAGTGATAAATATACAATAGCGGGAGCTTGGGGATTTGTTATTCCAAAAGCATCAAAGGAGCCAGAAGCTGCATGGCAGTTTATACAATTTGCTACAGGTAAAAAATCTAATTTTTATGCAGTTGAGAATGGCCTTGGCGGTGGTGTAGTTAGAGAATCAGCTTGGACTTCTGATCAGATGGCAAGGGACTATAATAAAGAATGGGCGTCAGCAATGCTTAAGGGTTTAAGTCACGCTCAACCTAATTATACTCCTTTAATTCCGGAAGGCCCAAGACTTAGGGATGAACTCTCAGTTGCTATTACAAGTGTTTTAGCAGGAGATTCTGATGCAGAACAAGCAATGAAGAAGGCAAATGAAGCTTGTTACAATGTCCTAAAGGATGCAGGGTATTATGATAAATAAGTAAAATGGCGATAGCCTGATAAAAACTATTTTTATTTTACTGGACTAAACAGAGCTTGGTTAGAGTTTGTATTTCATACTCTAACCACCGATAGATTGTTTAAGAACTACTAATCGAGTAGGATGGGCATATTATAATAATCTGGCTGATAGACCCCCACTTCCTACTCGATTAGTAAAAAAATCTTTTTAAAGTTTAAAACTTTATTAAACGGGGGCGAATTAATGCCAAAATTTAAAAAAGGAACATATC
>DASRME010000348.1:0-2710 GCA_035648095.1 Atribacterota bacterium
AGATTGGTAATCTTTGGCCCCTTCTGGTGTGAATAATAAAAGTATATTAAAAAAGGAGTTTTTCCAATGAATGAAAGAATTGATGTTGCAATAATTGGTCCGGGAAATATTGGGACAGATCTTATTTACAAGATTCAGAAACGTTCAAAATATATGAATTTAAAATTGATGATTGGTAGACGTGTATCTAAAGGTTTAGAGAGGGCAGAAAAATTAGGGATAGATGTCTCGTCTATGGGAATTAATGCGATTAAAGGTAAAGGCATTCAAATAGCTTTTGATGCTACTACAGCCAGAGGTCATAAGAGTAGTTGGCCAGTACTCAAAGAAGAGGGTGTTATTGCAATAGATTTAACTCCCGCAGCTATAGGACCTTATGTTTCCCCAGTTGTAAATTTAAAACAATATATTAATGAACAAAACATAAACTTAATAACTTGTGGAGGGCAAGCTACCATTCCCATAGTTGCCGCAGTTTCACAGGTAGCTAAAGTCAGTTACGGTGAAATCGTGGCTACTATTGCCAGTAAAAGTGCTGGTCCAGGGACAAGACAAAGCATTGATGAATTTACTCAAACCACAGCAAGAGGGATAGAAATTGTAGGGGGTGCCAAAAAAGGAAAGGCAATTATAATACTTAATCCGGCAGAGCCTCCCATTATGATGAGAAATACTATATTTATTATTCTTGAAGATAATAAAGTAGACAAAGAAGCCATAACCAAATCAATTAAAGAAATGGCTAAAAAAGTTCAGCAGTATGTTCCTGGCTATAAAATACTTTTGGGTCCACTTTTTGATGGTAATATGGTTACAGTTGGTACGGAAGTAAAAGGTGCTGGTGATTTTCTACCAGATTACGCTGGAAATCTTGATATTGAAACTTCGGCTGCTGTAGCTATTGGTGAAATAATTGCAGAAAAATTAATTAGAGAAAAAGAGGTAAGAAATGATGAAAAATAAAATACGCATAATAGATACTACCTTGCGTGATGGTAGTCATGCAGTTAGACATCAATATACATTAGATAATATTTCTAAAATAGCATCTGCCTTAGATGATACGGGAGTATATGGTATTGAAATTTCTCATGGCGATGGTCTTGGAGGTTCTTCTGTTAATTATGGATTTGCAAAATATTCAGACGAAGAAAGATTAAAGGTTGCTAATAAAGTTGTTAAAAAAAGTAAAATTGCAGTTCTTCTATTGCCTGGTATCGGTACTCGGGAAAATTTAAAAAATGCTATTGAGAATGGCGCAAAGATTGCTCGGATAGCTACTCATGTTACGGAAGCTGATATTTCACAACAGCATATACAAATGGCAAAAGAAATGGGCTTGGAAGTTATTACTTTTTTAATGCTTGCTCATATGGAGAAACCAGAGAAAGTATTAGAACAAGCAAAACTTATGGAAAGTTATGGTGCAGATGTTGTTTATGTGGTAGATTCAGCTGGAGCAATGCTTCCTGAAGATGTAAAATCCCGGGTAGGTTTATTGAAGCAAAAGCTCAATGTAGAAGTTGGTTTTCATGCTCATAATAATCTTGGTTTGGCTGTTAGTAATACCATTACTGCTATACAAGAGGGAGCAACTGTTGTCGATGGTACTTTATGCGGTTTGGGAGCTGGTGCAGGAAATACCGCAGTAGAAGTGTTAGTAGCGGTTTTAGAAAAACTTGGTTATGAAACAAATGTTGATTTATATAAAATTATGGATGCAGCTGAAGATGTCGCGCGACCTATTATGCAGCGACCTCAGGTAATAGATAAAGCGTCATTATCTCTTGGATATGCGGGGGTTTATTCAAGTTTTCTTTTACATGCTCTCAGAGCTGCTGAAAAATATAAAGTTGATTCGCGTGATATTCTTATGGAACTTGGTAAAAGAAGAGTTGTTGGCGGGCAAGAAGATATGATAATTGATGTTGCTTATAATTTATCCAAAAATAAATTATAAAATGTACAAATGAGTTAATTAATATGTATTACTTTCAAGTGGTGTTTACACTTTCTACTCTTTCCTATAGAGAATAATACTATCTATAAGGGTAAAGGTAAAGCATATTTTCGCTTGCCATCCAAGAATTTCTGATAAGGGATTTTACCCTTTAGCCTGTAACCCTGATTGGTTCTTTTAAAATTATAATAAGTGATAAACTGATCCAGATCATCTTGTAATTCGGATAAAGAGGAATATACTTTTTTGATCATGGCTATCTGATAGAACTCTTCAAGTAGTGTACGATTAAATCTTTCTACTATCCCATTACTTTGCGGGGTTCTCGGTTTAATCCTGGTATGTCTGATTCTGTTTTGTTCTAGAAATTTCTCATACTCGTGTTTACCGTTTACCCAATGAGTGGTATATTCCTTGCCATTATCGGTTAAGATTCTATCCAGAGGTATATGAAACTCTCCATATACTGGTAACACTTTTGTTTCCAGGAAATCAATCGCACTTATGGCCATCTTATCGGTATAGACCTTGGCAAAGCCGAAGCCCGCATAAGCATCCATACCGGTCTGTTGATAGATTCTCCCTAAGCCTTTAATGGTACCGACATAGAAGGTATCCTGACAGAAGAGATAACCGGGATAATAGGCACTGATATGTACCTTTTGTCTCTTTTCTATCTCTCTTAGATACCTTTCGGTGACCACCGGGTTATCGGATTTTTCTTGGGCGAAAAAGAGCCGATCAAGACGG
>DASRME010000349.1:0-2696 GCA_035648095.1 Atribacterota bacterium
CTCCATTGGGATAATCATGTAATTCTGCTATCTTTGCAAGTAGTAGAATGTCTTTATTGGTGTATTTCTTTTCAAATTTATTTCTCTCATATTCTTTCACTCTCACTCGCCCGGTTTCCCGGTATTGTCTTATTTGTCTGGTCACTTGAGGCCGGGAATAGCCGGTTACCTTCTTTAAGTACTTCTTGATTAAACCTTTTTCTTTCTTGCCCAAGTATAAATAATCAAACCTTTTCAGTGTCTCTTCTACCCATTGATAGGCCTCCTTCCGGGATCTCTTTTTAAATTCTATTACCTCTGATTCTTGCAAAAACCTCTTTACTTCCACAATACTGCTTAATTTTGAGTCATTCATAGTTATCACCATAATATAGCTATTATGACTCTTGCCTTTAGCCTGTCAAGCCTTCTGTCTGTCAGGGACTGGTTTCAGGCTCATCTTCAGATTAGAAAAGAGTGTATGACATGACACTAGGAGTTTTATTTTTAGATAGTCTTTTACCCCCTTTACGAGTATCTTCCTTCGGTATCGGGTTATCCAGACAATATGATATTGAGTTTTGTATACGGTATGGGCTGATTTTTTTAGTTTCATTTTTTTATTATATCAAAGTACGAACGGAAGATACAGGAAACTGCTCTCATCCCCACCCTTACAGGTGGGGATTTCCCGCTAGAATTAAACATGAATTATAAATTCCTACTTAAATTATTTTTTATATTTGTGATATTAGATTTTTAAACTGTACACCTACAATAGCAATTTTTATTTAATTTTTTCCTTTCTTTTTAAAGAATATTTCATTGGAAATGTAATTTTATTATAAACATGGAATAAAGTAGTCCCGAACATCCATATAATTACAATAGGAATACCATAATTCAATTTATCAATAAAACAAATTAAAACTAAAAAAGTTCCTATTGCAAGATAAAATACTCTTTCTAAAAAAATCGTTTTCTTGATAAATGTATAACCCCATATTCCCCAAGACAACGAAATAGGAAGAACTAATACAAAACAGAGAATTACAAAAAGCAAGCTTTGTTGATTACCCTCAAAAACCATTGCGGGAACGTATACGAAAATATAAGGAATAACAAAAGCTACAAAAGATAATTTAACTGCTTGAAATGCAGTTTTCATTATGTCAGCATCCGCTATCCCTGCAGCTGCATAAGCAGCAAGTGCAACAGGTGGAGTAATAGCGGAAAGGGCAGCGAAATAAAGAATAAATAAATGTGCAGCTATAGGTACTATTTTAAGTCCTATTAATGTTGGCGCAACTATTGATACACAAACTAAATATGAAGCAGTTGTTGGTAATGCCATACCAAACAATAGGCAGGTTACCATTACTAAAAACAGCACCATCAAAATATTCCCTGCTCCAATTCCTATAATAGCAGTAGCAACTTTTCCTCCTAATCCCGTTAAGGCAATACATGCAATAATACTACCAATTGTAGCGCAGCAACTCCCAATAACCAATAAGCTATTAGAAGATTGAATTAAAGCATCTAATGTTCTATTTAAAGTTAATCTAGTTTTTTTGTTGATATAGCTTAATGGAAATAATAATAAAATAGTTAAAAAGGCCGCTCTTAAAGGATTAATTCTTATTAATAGGAAATAAATTAAAATAAATATTATTAATACTAAATGTCCTCCCTCTCTCATCGCTTCTTTTATTGTTGGTCTTTCGTTTTTTGGTATCCCTTTTAATCCCATCTTTTTTGAATATGAATCGACGCTTACATACACACATATAAAATAAGCTAAAGCCGGTAGAAGTGCCGCCTTTATAACATTTAAATATGGCATTTGTAAGATTTCAGCTATCATAAAAGCTGCTGCTGCCATAACTGGTGGTAGAATCTGACCACCAGTACTAGCACTAGCCTCTACTGCCCCAGCAACGCTTGGTGAATATCCTAATTTTTTCATCATAGGAATTGTAAAAGTTCCTGTACCCACAACGTTTGCAACTGCACTTCCGCTTATACTACCAAATAAAGCACTACTCAAGATTGAAACTTTTGCTGGTCCCCCACTCATTCCTCCTACTAATGCATTGCCTGCTTTAAGTAAAAAATTCCCAAAATTTGCCTTATTCAAACAACTGCCGAATAATAAAAATATAAATACTACTGAAATAGCCAAAGAAAATACTATCCCAAAAATTCCATCATAGGAGAATATTTCAGAGATTATTCGACTATAACTATAGCCACGATAAATTGCATATCCAAATAGAATTAAAGCTATAGCAGGCAAGATTGGGCCGGCTACTCTTCTTGTAGTTTCATATATTAAAAAAGTCGCTAATGTAGCAATTACCATTTGGTATAAAGGAGTCCCCATGCCTCCAATTTGAATAAATTCATTTAATTTAAAGTAACTATAAATTGCCATTAGAACTACTGATATTGTTAAAATATAATCTATATATTTTAACAAAGAAAAAGAACTTTTACTTTTTGTTAAAGGAAATTTTACTATAATTAAAATAAGAATCGCACAAAGAACAAAAACCCTTGAAAAAATTAAATTAAAGGGATAGAAATTGTAATTTACAACAATAAATAATGGTAAAATTACTTCTATATATCTTATTGATTTATTGAATACATATTTAAAATAAATGCTTAATTCACTCATACGCTTCTCCTTTTTCTATCTTGCTCCATAAAAT
>DASRME010000350.1:0-2142 GCA_035648095.1 Atribacterota bacterium
GAATTCTTTTAAATCCTCAAGTGAAAGTTCGTATCCCGAAAGATGTAACAGAGAATATAACCAGGCTGAACCATGCCCGGCAGATAGCACAAAACGGTCTCGATCCGGCCAATCCGGGACAGAAGGATCATATTTTAATACCTCTCCAAAGAGTACTGCTCCAATTTCTGCACAACCCAAAGGTAATCCCGGGTGACCGGAATTTGCCTTCTCTACCATATCTACAGCCAATCCTCTTACTATATTAGCGATTTTATTAAACAATTTTAGAATTCCTCCTTCTCTTCTAAATATTGATATTTAATATTTTACATTTATTTTTTTTTATTTACAAACATTTTTGTCTTATATTTTATTACTGGTATGTACTTTAATGGAAGCAATTAAATAAAAAAGTTATGCTTTGTCTTTTTTATTCTTTCACTTAATTTATTTTCTTTCTCTTCCTTAATGTGATACTCCAAGATAGTACATACGATACTAAATGAATCATAAGTACTGACCTAATAATATGCCTATAAAAAGGAATTTTCTAAAGTATGTTTTGCAGATATTCTGGCAAGAAAATAATTACAACAAACTAAATGATTTAGCAGACCGTTTCTATGGATTCTTCTGATGGATTCAAAACATATAGTAATAGACCTTTCTCAACGGTAACAACAGCTTTTTCCTGCTCAATGATATTGCTGATACCCCTGGTCTTATATCTTAACAGATTTTCAGATTCGAGAAAATATTTACATCCCCTAATTGTCACTCCGCTAATTTTTTCATCTAAAGGAATTAAAGAAAACCTGGCGCCGATTTTTTGAAAAAAAATTTTTTCCTTTTCTATTATACCTATTTCCAGCCCTGGTTCTTTAATAAATGCCGTCATCCCATTTCTAAAAGCATATTCCAGGAGAAAGATGTTGGCTAATTGCTGATCTAACCGCCCCCCTGCAAAGCCAATGATAATAATATTATTATAATCTCTTTCCCGACAATATTGAAGTGCCAGTTCGCCGTCAGTTTCGTCCTTTTCGATAGGGTATCTTACAATCTTGACTCCCATTTTCTGGTAATGTTGACATTGTGCCTCAGTTAGTGAATCAAAATCACCTATGATCACATCAGGTAAAAAACCGATACTCTCCAATAATAAGGCGCCACCATCGGCAGCAACAAACAATGCATCTTTCCCTCCAATTAGTTTTTTATATTCTTCCTTGTTCCCTTTCAATTCTCCGTTTAAGGCAACAACCGCACTCTTCCCTGCCATAAATGATCCTTTCATCTTTCTTCCTTATCCGCATTAATAACTAGATTTTTTGTTAACGGTATGATAATGATATAATTTAGCAACAGTGCTGGTAAAAGGTAACTGACATTATATACCGCTGAATATACCCATAGATTTTGACCTTCCGGAACATACTGAGCAAAAAATATAATCCCGGAAAGAAAGTGACAAATAAACCTTCCCAGTCCACCCGTAAGAACAGCTACTAACAGCCAGCCATATCTACTGCCCCTTGTCCTTAAGTTAATCTTGTTTGAGAATATTCCTGCTAATCCAACCAACATATAAGCCAAGGGATAATCTAATACCAGTTGTGCTGGATGGACAATAAAGGGACCAAGTGCTAATTGAACCAAACCGTATACTGCACCAGCCATCATACCCGGACCAGCTCCCCAGCGCAAAGCTATGATTAAAATTGGCAGCATTTCGAGACTAACCGACCCACCCTGAGGCATCTTCCATAAAGGAAGAAAATTTAAAATAGCAGCCAATGCCACCGCCATACCAATTTCTGTCATAATCCTTATTTGATTTCTTTTCATTTAAAATCTCCTTTTCTTTTAAAATAATTTATTTAAAATAAAAAACCGTAGACCTGATCTTTTAATCAAAATCTACGGTGTAATCAAAACATTATGTTTTAATTCCCTCCGCTGGTATTACCCAGATCAGGTTTTAAGGGTCTGTTTACTAAAAACACTCTCAGCCTTAACAAGCTCCCCTATTGTATTATTCTATTTTTTAACCTAAAAAAATGGCTGGCCCATTTTTTTTACATATATTAATTACAAAATATTAAATTAGTATCTACGATATTCGCTTTTTGGTCTTGGCGGACGGGCTTCATCAATTTT
>DASRME010000351.1:0-9608 GCA_035648095.1 Atribacterota bacterium
ATTTGGATTATATTGAAGGAACTGAACAATTAAAACGTTATTGTTCTACTTTTCCCAATGTTATTCTCACCAATTTTTACGAATTTCGACTATATCGTGAAGGTCAGCGAATTGCCCAGGCAATGATTGGAAGGTCTACCATTGCCAGGAAATTACACACCCTGCCACCGGTCGAAAATTGTGATCAATTCAAAGATTTATTCGAGACTTTCTTTTCCTTTTCTCTGCCCAAAATAAAAACAGCCCGCTCCCTGGCCATTGAATTGGCCAAACGAACCCGTTTTTTATGTGATGAAGTAATTGCTGTGGAAATAGAAGAAGATGGAACCAAAGGGCAAAAACAAATCATTGGTGTTTTTGAAGCCTTTAAAAAATATCTGATTGGAACATTAACCGAAAGACAATTTGCCGACCTTTACGCCCAGACGATTACCTACGGTCTTTTTGCTGCTCGCACCAGGGCAAATGGTGAATTTAATCGTAGACTAGCTTTTGATTATATTCCGAATACTATCGGTATTCTGCGCGATGTCTTCCGGTTTATTTCTCTGGAAGATCCGCCCAAGTCCCTGCAAATTATCGTTGAAGATATTGCCGAACTATTGCATGTTACCGATGTTAAAAAGATACTGCATGAATATCACAGTACCGGCAAAGGTAAAGATCCAATAATTCACTTTTACGAAACATTTCTATCTACCTACGATCCCGAAATTAGAGAACGGCGTGGTGTATATTATACACCGGAAGCAGTAGTCGGCTATATCGTCCGTTCTATTCATTCTATTTTAAAAACACATTTCGGTTTTTCCGATGGCCTGGCCAGTCAGGAAGTCAAACTACTTGATCCGGCAGGTGGGACGCTGACTTTTCCTGCAGCAGCGATTAACCTGGCAGCAAAAGAATTTATCACAAAATACGGTGGAGGTGGTTTGCACCGTTGGATTAAAAACCACATTCTGCAAGACTTTTATGCCTTTGAACTGATGATGGCCCCTTATGCGATTGGTCATTTAAAGATAGGGTTTATTCTGGATGAACTTAATTATAATCTTTCTGATGATGAGCGTTTTAAACTTTATTTGACCAATACACTGGAGATGGAAGAGATTAAACAAATTTCCATTCCCGGGGTGAGTTCGTTAAGCGAAGAAAGTCATCTGGCTGGCAAAGTGAAAAAAGAACAGCCAATCCTGGTGATTCTTGGTAATCCACCCTATAGCGGTATTTCTTCCAATGTTAACGAATGGACGGAAAAGTTATTAAAAGAAGATATTGATGGCTGCCAGAGTTATTACAAGGTAGATAGTGAGCCACTGGGGGAGAAAAAGCTCTGGCTTCAGGATGATTATGTTAAATTTCTACGCTTTGCCCAGTGGAAAGTTCAGAAGTCCGGTTTCGGCATTGTAGGTATGATCACCAATCACGGCTATCTGGATAATCCCACCTTTCGCGGTATGCGCCAGAGTTTAATGAAAACTTTTGATGAGATTTACATTCTTGATTTGCACGGCAATAGTTTAAAAAGAGAAACCACACCTGAGGGCGGTAAAGACGAAAATGTCTTTGACATTAGGCAGGGCGTTGCCATTGTTTTATTTGTTAGAAATAAAGAACAAAAAGATTCAAAAATTTATCATGCCGATTTATATGGTCTGCGGCATGAAAAATATGATTGGCTCGATAACAATGAGTTTAATGAAAATAATTATCATGAAATTAAACCCGCTTCGCCCTGGTATTTTTTCATTCCCCGAAATACTTCACATATACAAAAATATTTAAAATGGAAAAAAATTAATGAAATTTTTCCGGTAAATAATGTGGGAATAGTTACGGCAAGAGATAAATTTGCAATTGACTTTGACCAAAATATTTTAAAAAACAGAATCCGGCAATTTAGAGATTTATTACTAGACAATATTCTAATTAAAGAGACATTTAAACTTAAAGATACATCCACTTTTAAATTTGATAAATTTAGAAAAGAATTAGCAAAAGATGATGCTTGGCAGAATTATTTTAAGTTAATTACCTATCGCCCTTTTGATGTTAGGCATATCTATTATTCTAAATGGGTTATTGAGAGACCCATTTATAATACAATGCGTCACATGCTGGAAGAAAATATTGGACTGTTATTCACTAGACCCTCAAAGCCTAACTATAAGTTCTCTACTTTAATTACAAAAAATATTATTGACCAATGTGTTGTCGGTAATAAGACAGCTGGAGCAGGAATTTCTTATATTTCTCCTCTGTATCTATATCCTGATGAAAAAAATAAAAATCTTTTCAATCATGCTCAAAATGAAAAAGAACCAAATATTTCGCCGTTTATATTTGAAAAACTAAGTAAAAGTTATGACAGGAAACCCACTCCTGAAGAAATCCTCTATTACATCTATGGTGTTTTTTACAGTAATATCTACCGTGAAACTTACGCAGAGTTTCTTAAAATTGATTTTCCGCGTGTACCGTTCACTTCGGATTATGATCTATTCATAGAAATGGGAAAATTGGGCAAAGAATTAACTGCTCTGCATTTACTCAAAAGCTCGGAGCTTGATTCCCCCATTGCTAAATATCAGGGTTCCGGAGATAATGACCGTATTGAAAAAGTAATCTATAAAGAAGATGAGCAGCGTATCTATATTAATAAAGAAAAATATTTTGAAGGTGTTACACCGGAGATCTGGAATTATTATATTGGCGGTTATCAGGTCTTAAATAAATACCTGAAAGACAGAAAAAATAGAATGATGGACGATGCACCACGATATTGTCGTATTGTTACTGCACTATATAAAACGATTGAAATTCAAAAACAAATTGATAATATTTACCCCGAAATAGAAAAAAATCTTGTTATATTTTAAAATATGAAGAAATTCAAGGGCAAATCTTACTGCCGATAATTAAATAAATCTAATTTGTCAATAATGAAGATTGACCCCAGTAGTTAGATTGTTAAATATATAACTGGTAATTAAGAAGTGAGGTAAAAATGAAAAAAGATTATATAGGATATGTAGAGGGTTATATTTGCACTACAAATATTGATTCTCATGGAGATAAATTATCACCAGAAAACATTGAAAATATTAAAAAACAAATTGATCAAAAGCCAATGCTGAGAATAATGAAATTAAAACATAATATAAAAGATTCATGTGGTGAAATGGTAGAATATAGAGTTGACACCAAAGGAAAATGGAAAGGGTTGTGGGCAAAGGTCGGTATATATAAAAATAGGAGAGATGTATGGGAAATGCATAAAAGTGGAGAATTAACTGGTTTTAGCATAAGTGTTAAACTTGTAGAAGATGATTCTGATTTTATGGAAAAAGATAAATTTTTTATAAAAATTAATCCAGAATATCGGCATGAAATTAAAGAGATTTTGGATAAAGAAAATATAAAAAACGAGGTTTATTTAAAAAAGGCTGCGGATGAAGGAGCGATTTTTTCAATAATAATACCAGTTGGTCTATTTATAATTAACATTCTTTATGATTATTGGAAAACAAAACGAGAAAATAATAAAAATATAAATATAAATATTACAATTCAAAATAAAAATTATAACTTTATTAATTCATCTCCCGATGAAATAAAGAAACATCTTAGATCATTACAGGAAATTAAAAAAAAGTAGAAAATAAATAATAATTTATTTAAAAATATTCTTTGCGTAACGACAGGGGCTGAGCTGCCTCCCTGACAACACAAATAGATGATTTTTTTGAATAGAAGTGATACAATTGTAAATGAAAATTATAAACAATTGTTTGTAATCCATCAATTTGGTGGTTTAAGAACAATGAGCATATTTGGGTAATAGGCGCAAGGAAGAGAAACTGAGAATCTTTAAATAAGGATCAATATAAACAATATGAAATTAACAAAAGATAATTTAGATACTGATTTTGATTCTATCCCGATTGAGCCTTTCTGGAATACGAGTGATAAAAAAGAGAGTAAAATTCATAGAATACATTCATATCCTGCAAAGTTCCCTGCATTTATCACAACTAAAGCTATTGAGCATGCCGAAAAAGAAGGTGTAAATGTGAATTTGGTTGCAGACATCTTCTGTGGTTGTGGAACGACTGCTTATGAAGCCACAAGGAACGGAAAAGATTTTTGGGGATGTGATATTAACCCGGTTGCGACTTTAATTGCAAAAACGAAAAGTCAACAATATTCAAATGAGAAATTGGAGCAATATTTTAATAAAATAAGAACTAATTTTTTTCAGTATTCTATTAACATAAAAGAAATACGGGAAATAAATACCAGAATAAAATATTGGTTTAAAGAAAAGCAAATAGCCGATTTACTAAAATTAAAAAGGGCAATAAATGAAACTGTTCTACCCAAAAGTAAATATCAAAAATTCTTTTTAAGTGCTTTTTCTAATATTTTAAAGCCAACATCTGTATGGTTAACCAAATCAATAAAACCGCAAGTTGACCCATTTAAAAAACCTGCTGATGTAATGGAATCTTTTACAAAGCAAGTTAAAATGATGTGTGAAGCAAATAATGAAAATGTGCTTACTAAAAGAACTAAAATTAAAATTGAAAATATCAATTTTTTAAATAAGAAAATAAACAGTTCGTTTGTAGATTTAATTGTTACGAGTCCCCCATATGTTACATCATATGAATATGCAGATTTACATCAGTTATCAACTTTATGGTTGGATTTCGCAGAAGATTATAGATCTCTTAGAGAAGGTACTATTGGAAGTTTGTATCACAATTCTAATTTTACTGAAGATATAAAAGAATTAAATAAAACAGGCGAAAAAATAGTCTTTCAGTTGTATAATTATGATAAAAGAAAGGCTAAATCCGCTGCCAAATATTTTGTTGATATACAAAAAAGTGTTTACAAAGCATTCGATATTCTAAATAGAAATAGCTTAGTTTTTTTTGTAATTGGTAATACAGAGTATAAATCAGTTCGTATTGATAATGCAAAACATCTTGTTGAAAGTATGATGTTAGCAGGATTTGAGGATATTGAAGTAACGAAAAGAAAAATATCAAAGAAAATCCTAACTCCATATAGAGACAATAAGGGGAAATTTACTTCAAACAAGAACAGCCGGAAAGTTTACGCAGAAGAATTTATCATTATTGGAGCAAAAAAATGAATAAAAAAACTTTTAAGATTAAGCCATATGCCAGGCTTTTAACAATGCTTGGAGACCAGCTTATTAAAAATGAGCAAATTGCCTTAATCGAATTGATAAAAAATGCTTATGATGCTGATGCAGATTGGGTAAAATTAAGTTTCGAAAATTTTGGCGATAACTTGGAACGATTGGCCAATTCTAAAATAATTATTGAAGATAACGGCGAAGGAATGTCTCTAGAAACCATTGAGAAAAGCTGGATGAATCCGGCAACTCCAAATAAATTTGTTAAAAAAGGTGAATCAAAAAAGACAAAAAAGAAAAAAAGAATTATACAAGGAGAAAAAGGGATAGGGCGTTTTTCGATATTAAAGCTTGGAAAAAAAATATTAATCACAACGAGGCCGGTAAATAGTGATGTCGAATTTGAAATTAACTATGACCTTTCTGCATACGATGATGATTTCTTAACTGAAAACGGAAATGAAAAAGAGTTATTTATTGATGATTTGAATATTGAAGTTCGCACTAAGAAACCTGCAATTATTGTTGATAAAGAAATAAATGTTGATTACCAACCCTTCAACAGAGGAAAGCACGGAACCAGAATTGAGATTACAAAACTGAAAGGAAAGTGGAATGACAATAAGATTAATAATATTTATTATAATATTTCCCAACTTGAGTCCATTTTCGATAAAATATTTAAAAAGAATGAAAATAATGATTTCGTAGTCGGTGTTTATGTAAATGGCGAAAGATATTCTATCAAAGAGGATTACATTGAGAAACTTTCAGGGCTATTTGACACCAAAGCCGTTTTTAAGATAAATAATGGAAGATATAACTCACTTAAAAAAGAATTTACTTTTCTCGAAAATGGAATTCCAAGGTCAATGGAAATTGATGCCCCTATTTTTAAGAAGAATAGAGTTTTTAGAGATCGTTTTTGTATATCGGAAAAAGGGGAAGAAAATAGACAGGAAAAATGTACAGGAAAGTATAGAACTCCTGAATGCGGCAACTTTTCATTTAATTTTATCATTTTTGATTTTGATAAAAATGCTCCAGCAAAGTATTTACTCGACAGCAAAGATCGGGAATTAATTAAAAAACACAGAATATATTTATATAGAGATGGTATTCGTGTATTCCCTTATGGTGACCCTGAAGATGATTGGTTGGAAATAGACACTAAGAGGGGTACAATTTCAGCTGGACAATTCTTTAGCAATGATCAGGTTGTCGGCTGGATTGAAATATCAAAAGCGGGAAATCCTGAATTAAAAGATAAAACCAATAGGGAAGGTTTAATTGATGAAGGAAATTTTACACAGGATTTCACTACCCTCATTCAATCATTTCTCTCTTATTTTAGGCTCCACCAATTTAAACAATATCAGGAAAATAATAAGGATAAAACAAAACAAGATATTTTTAAAACAGAAGAAGTAAAAAGACAATATGAAGAACTAAAAAAACATTTTGCGGATAATCCAACAGCAATAAATGCCATCAATAACCTATATAAAACCTATTCACTGGAGCGCAAATATTTAACGCAGAGAGTTGAAGCTACAGAAGATTTAGCTAGTGTAGGTTTATCAGTTGAGACTGCATCTCACGATTTGATGTTAATGCTATCCAAAGGCATACTCGGAATTGACGATTTAATGAAAGATTGTATGGGTGGTAGCGTAACCATTGATAAGATTATTGAGGAATTACAGAAATTAAGAGGTATTTTTTCTTTTGTTGAAACCCAAATGAAAAATATCCAATTATTATTTACATCATCGAAACAACGCAGAAGAAATATACGAGTATATGATATTCTCCAAAAGGTAATCAGAATTTATAAAAACACTTTAACCAGAGCAGGCATTAAACTGGAAATCGAAAAAATTGGTTCACCATTAATTGCTAAATGTACTGATGCTGTCTTGCTTCAATTATTTATTAATCTTTTTGACAATTCAATTTTTTGGTTATCAGATATAGATATTAAAGAAAAAAACATAATTATAAAATTAGATGGAAATAATGGTAAATTAATTTTTTCAGACAATGGACCAGGAATAAATAAAGATGATATGCCTTATATCTTTAAACCTTTTTACTCTGCTAAAGAAGAGGGGCGAGGGCTTGGATTATATATTGCAAGACAACTATTAGAAAGAATTGATTATTCAATCTGGCTTGCTGATACAAGAGCAGATAGAATATTGCCCGGTGCTAATTTTGTTGTAAGTTTTATTAAACAAGGTGAATAAATTTGGATATTAAAAAATTGCTTTCAGGGGTTGCTATTATTATTGATGACAATATAAAAAAAGAACATAGCGGAGATCCAATATTAAAAATTCGTGATCAATTGAAAAATAACAACCATATTTCAATATTGGAATATGAAGATTTGCCTGATGATTCAGAAATTCCCAATTTCAAAAATATAAGTTTTGTCTTGCTTGATTGGTATCTTTTTGAAACGCCGGAACCGGGAATGCTAATGGATGAACTATTATTCATTAACAACAATATCGAATTTTTAAAAAAGATTAAAAAGGTTAGTTTTACCCCGGTATTTATTTTTAGTAATCAATCCCCGGACTCAATAATTAGAAAACTTTCAGAGGAAGATCTTTACAATGAAGATTCTAATAATTATATTTTTATAAAACGAAAACAAGATCTTCTTTCAGAGGATAATGATAATTTACTCTTAACCGAAATTGAAAATTGGCTTAAAGAAACTCCTTCCATGTATGTTCTCAAAGAATGGGAACATTCTCTAAACGAAGCAAAAAGAAAATTATTTTGGGATTTCTATGAAATTAATCCTAATTGGCCATCAGTTTTACAAAAAACATTTACGGATGACGGCTCTGATGTAAATTACGAATTGGGTAATTTTATTTATAAAAATTTATCTGCACGAGGGAAAAAGATATTTTTTGATGACGATATTCTTAATCAAGGATATGACAATATTAGAGGAAGAGAAGATATCAGAAAAGTTTTAGAAGCGGAAAGATTTATCAATAATAGTTTTTTGCCACCAGACTACCCATGTACTGGGGATTTATTTGAAAATTTAAATAGTACAAATGGATATTATCTAAATATTCGCCCAGAGTGTGATATTGCAATTCGTCCTGGCAGAACTAGTAAACCTGAATTATACTGTCTTAAATGTCGAGAAATCAAAGAAGACAAGATTAGATCTGAAAAACTTTTTAAAGAAGGTACACTTTTAGAAAAAATAAATAATAGTTATATTCCATTTATTGATAATGGTAAAATACTCGAAGTTCTTTTTGATGATTTAAAAATATTTAATTGGATGGAAAAACTAAAAAATAACAGTGGTGGGGAAATAGGAAAAATATTTAAAGAAACGAGAATAGGAAGAGTATTACCGCCCTATATAACAAAAGTACAACAACGTTATTCATCTTACTTGCAACGCCAAGGTTTACCAGCTATTCCTAAAGAGGCAATGTAGTGATTGCTACGGGGGCGGTCTCTTAACAATAAATGTGATAGGGAAAGCTTGCGATAACTCGATTATTCAATAACCTTATTCTAACTTTTCGTAAATTGTAAAAAAATTCAGGCTCCCGGTGCCTTCTTAAATGATTAGACTATGGCAGGAGATAGAATTTTTACGGTTTTATCATATTTCAAGAATAAAGTATGCTAAATGCAAAGATTTATCCTATCATTTATTCCGCATAATTTTAAAATTGTACCCTATGTCCTCATCCGTCACACAATTTTCATTGTACAACCCAATAAAGAAATAGTATAATTTTAATAATTTATTTAACATCACTACACAAATTAATTCAAAGGTTAGGAAGAATTAAAAATGAAAATATTAGCAGTGGATTTTGACGGGGTCATTAGCGACAGTGCATTAAAATCTTTATTTACAAGTCACAACGCCTATTGTAAATATTTTGGTTCGGAAGTAAAAAGAAATTTTGGCGGAGAATTATTTACTTTTGATAATTGGGAAGAGATACAAAAACAATATAAGAAAGAAATGGATGATTACCGCCGCTTAAGATCTTATGTTGAATTACCGGGTGATTTTTTCGCTATTATTAAAGTTATGGAAGAACAGGTTCAGATTAAGGACCAACAGGAATTCATTGCTTATCGTAACCAGCTTCAATTCGATTATCATTTTTTTCGAGAATTATTTTTTAAAGAAAAGGAGAAATGGCAGGAAAAGAGTTTTAGAAAATGGTTTTTTCTGTCACCTGTTTTTAAGGAAGTCATCAAGGGGATTCAGCGATTTACAAAGGAAGGTCAGAAAGTTGTTATTGCTACCTCCAATCTTGGGGAAGCCATTCATCGTGCCTTTCAACCGGAATATCTTGGATTTGAGATAGATATCGAAGATATTTTTGATAAAAACTTTGGCAAACATAAGGCAGAGCATATGCAGGCCATC
>DASRME010000352.1:0-3722 GCA_035648095.1 Atribacterota bacterium
CTTTTAATCTACTTCCACCAGAAAGCGGGATTGCTCCGTCTGCAAAGACTTTACCGGTGGTCCTTGTTCGATGTTCTGCTTTCAACATAGGTCCATAATCTCTTTGAGTCAAAGCAATAGCAAGGACTAATAATATAGCAAAGATACTGTAGAATCGATAAGGTATTGATTGTAAAAAGATAGTGTAAGGAGTTAAAGATACCGAAGTGCCTTCTATAGCATCACCGATAAGCCCCACTTCATATCCAACCCAGGTAGAAACTAGAGCTATAGAGGCGACCGGTGCAGCGGTGGAATCGACAATGTAAGCAAATTTTTCTCGAGAAATCCCTAATTTATCGGTTACTGGCATAAAGGCATTACCTACTATTGCAGTATTAGCATAATCATCAAAGAAAATGATTAATCCAAATAGCCAAGCGGTAAATTGCCCACCACGAGCACTTTTTACTTTATCAGTGATACTTTTAACAAAGGCTTGGGCACCACCAGAAAGATAGATTAAACCGATAAGTCCACCGATTGCGAAGTCAAATAGTAAGATGGTAGCATTCCAACTATCAGCTGCATTCTCTACAATATAGCCTAAGGTTTTAGTAACACCACTTATGGGATTCCAACCTGTCAGGATGGTAGCACCTACCCATATACCGATAAATAGAGAAGCTAAAACTTGTTTAGTTAAAAAACAAAGAACAATAGCTACCAAAGGCGGTAATAAAGATAAGAAGCCGTAATTTTTTGCTACTTCTTCTTCAGCAGCCAAAGCCATTCCGGATAATATAAAGAACATAAATATCATCAAAGTCAATAAAAATAAACCCTTATACTTGTTCCAGTGATACATTTTTTAATTCACCTTCCTTAATTCAATAAATAAAATTTTTTCACAACTTAATTACAACTGATTTGTTGATTATTTTTAATCCTTCTATATCACCCCCTGTCTTTAATTTTTTTACTCAAGACTTCTTCTAAATTTGGTTTGCCAATCTCTTGAAGTTCATATTTTACTCTGATCGATTTCTTGTTAATCTTAATAATTCGGGATAAATCAATAGGAGTACCGATAATTACTATATCACAATCAACAGTATTTATAGTATCCTCCAGTTCCTGAATCTGTTTTTTACCATATCCCATTGCCGGTAACAGTGTCCCTATCCCAGGATATTTTGTATAGGTATCCTTGATGGTGCCAATGGCATAAGGACGGGGATCTATAATTTCCTTTGCTCCAAACTTTTGAGCGGCGACTACTCCAGCACCATATTTCATCTCTCCATGAGTTAAAGTTGGGCCATCTTCAACTACTAATACTCTTTTATCTCTGATAAGTTCTGGATGGTCTACAGTGAGAGGAGAAGCAGCGTCTATCACTATTGCATTTGGTGCTAATTTATGAATATTCTCTCTAAGTAAATTTATTTTATCCGGATAAGCAGTATCTATTTTATTAATGACGACAACATCTGCCATCCTGAGGTTAGCTTCTCCAGGATAATAGGTCATTTCGTGTCCTGCTCGATGAGGGTCGGTGACTACAATATGTAAATCCGGCTTATAAAAAGGCAGATCGTTATTCCCTCCATCCCAAACAATAATATCTGCATCTTTTTCCGCTCTTTTCAATATTTCTTGATAATCGACTCCGGCAAAAAGGATGTTACCCTTATCGAGGTGAGGTTCATATTCTTCTCTCTCTTCAATAGTACAATGATAACGGTCTAAATCAGTGTAATTTTCGTATCTTTGCCAAATCTGTTCTCTCAGATCACCATAGGGCATAGGATGCCTGATGACAGCTATTTTATAGTCTTTCTTCTTCAATATGTCCGTTACTTTGCGAGTAGTTTGACTCTTGCCGCAGCCAGTCCTAACCGCACATATGGATACCACAGGAAGGTTAGATTTTAGCATAGTGCTCTTGGGTCCCATTAATCTAAAGTCAGCTCCATTGGCCAATACGATTGATGCCTTATCCATAACATACTGATGGGGAAGATCACTGTAAGCTAAAATTACCTGATCAATCTGCTTTGTTTTTATTAACTCAGGCAATTCTTCTTCTGAATATATAGGAATACCTTCGGGATATAAAGGGCCGGAAAGTTCAATAGGGTATTTTCTGCCTGCGATATCCGGGATTTGAGTAGCGGTAAAGGCAACTACTTCGTAATTTGAATTATTCCTAAAATACACATTGAAATTATGGAAATCTCTTCCGGCAGCTCCCATTATGATGATTTTAATTTTACTCATTAAAAAATCCTCCTCTTAATATTATTATATATTCGACAAAACTTTCAAAATTCCTCTTTTTTTAATTATTTTTTTTAATTTTTTATTAAACTATCTCATATATTCTCTTAAAACATGTTCAAATAGTACAGACAAGAGCAGAGCCCATCTTCTCCGAACCTCCAAAACTAAAGCCTTCATATTCTTTTCCTCTTTTTCTTAGTAATTTATTTAGCTGGTAACCGGCTAATTAGTTTTTTCAAGATAAGTCATAAGCCAAACTAATGAAAGGTATCGTTTGAGAACTCTGTAAAATAAAATAAGCAATTAATGATTGAGCCTGCATTAATTGCTTATTGTTTACCCTCTTATAAAACTTTACGTTCTATGAATATAGTATCTCTTGATTCAAGTTTCACTTAATCCCCCCTACGGACGGGGATTCCCCGCTGGATTAAATGTTACTAAAAAATAAATATATAGCGTGACACTATCTTTGTAAAAAATTATATTTTAATATTGATAATTCCATCAAATACTCTCATGGCTGGACCAGTCATATATAAGTCGTTTTCGGTAATTTCTATTTCTATTTCTATTTTACCACCTTTAACCATCACTTCAATGTGATTTCCTTTTATCTTTCCTAAAATTGAAGCAACAGCAGCACTTGCAGTAGCCCCGGTACCACATGCAAGGGTTTCGTAGAAAACACCACGTTCATATGTTCTGATCTTTAGTATATTTATTCCAAACACTTCCACCAAATTTACATTAATACCATAGGGGAAAAACTTTTTATTTTCGCTAATATTTTTGCCAAACTTATTTATGTCCTCTTGATATACATCTTTTACAAAAATAACACAGTGAGGCTCACTGGAGTTAACTATAGAAACTTTTACTTCTCCTATTTCTGGGAAATCGATGGTTTTATCCAATAATATCTCGTCACCTGGAAACATAGGGATAAAATACTTCTGCATGTCTCTCATTTTTACTCTAAGCCTTCCCATATTCACTTGGTATTTAGTTCCGATCTTTTTAATATGTTTTATACCATCATTTGTTTTTATAATAAAATCATTTTTGTTTAACTTTTCGCATAAGTATGCTGCCACACATCTTATTCCGTTTCCACACATATCTGCCTCTGGACCTTGAGCATCAAATATCTTCAATCTGGTATCGGCATTCAAGAAAGGATCTAAATATAATATACCATCAGCTCCGATCCCAAAATGCCTATCGCAAAGAAATTTCGCTAATTTTCCTCTCTTTTTAAAAGGTATTTTTTTGCTAAATTCTGTATCAATGATCACAAAATCATTTCCACAAGCTTGATACTTTGAAAATTCAATTTTCATTCTTACCTCCAAAGGAATTCCTTTCTCCATACTTTATGATACCATGGTTCTAAATCTCTTTTTTCTAATCATTTTTTTACCTATTTTGTTATTTCTTCTTCCTTAAACCAGGGA
>DASRME010000353.1:0-2219 GCA_035648095.1 Atribacterota bacterium
GTGAAGAAGATCATTGCTCAATGTAAGAGGTTGGAAACCAAGATTGTTGCCGGCGGTCCTTTCTTTACATCCGGATATGAAGACTTTGAGAATGATGTAGATTATTTTGTACTTAATGAAGCTGAAATCACCCTACCTCTATTTTTAGAAGATTTAGAACGAGGACACCCTAAACATATCTATACCTCAGATCAGTGGGTAGATATAAAAAAGACCCCCATTCCCCTTTGGGAATTAGCTAATATAAATAAATATGTCACGATGTGTATCCAATATTCTCGAGGGTGTCCCTTTAACTGCGATTTTTGTGATGTTACCTTCCTCTTTGGACATAAGATGAGATTAAAAACCAAAGACCAGATATTAGCAGAATTAGATAGTCTATACTCACGGGGATGGAGAGGTGGCGTATTTATTGTTGACGATAATTTTATCGGGAACAAAAGAGAATTAAAAGTTGAAGTACTACCGGCGATGATTCATTGGATGGAAGAACGAAAATATCCTTTCAATTTTACTATTCAAGCCTCGATAAATCTCTCTGATGATGAGGAACTTATGCATTTGATGGTTCAGGCAGGGTTTGCTTCAGTATTTGTGGGCATTGAGACGCCTGATGAAGAAAGCCTGGCAGAATGCAACAAATTACAAAATAAAAATCGTGATCTAATCGATTGTGTTAAGAAAATACAAAAGTTTGGTTTAATAGTTAACGGAGGGTTTATTATGGGGTTTGATAATGATACACCGGCAATTTTTGAAAAACTAATTGAATTCATCCAAAAAAGTGGCATTGCCAGCGCCATGGTCGGGCTATTAAACGCTCCTCGAGGCACCAAACTCTACCAGCGGCTGGTTAAAGAGAATAGATTATTAAAAGAAGCCACCGGTGACAACACTGACCTTTCCATTAATTTTATTCCCAAAATGAACTATAAAGTGCTTATCGATAACTATAAAAGAGTTCTCAATACCATTTATTCCCCCAAATGTTACTATGACCGTCTCTTGATGCTTTTAAAAAATATGAAATCTTTAAAAAAGAAAAGATATCAATTCCATCTTTGGTATATCACTGCGTTCCTTAAATCTGTCTGGCAACTGGGTATAGTAGGGAAGGAAAGATTTTATTATTGGAAAATCTTTTTCTGGACTTTATTTCGGCGTCCGCAACTTTTACCTACCGCCATAACCTATGCCGTTTACGGGTTTCATTTTCGTAAGATTTATGAAAATTATTAATTATGCTGAGAACCTGACCCCTAAAGATTACAGAATATTGTAGTAAGTTATTAAATAGCAAAGATCCTTCAATGGTGCAAATGTATTGGACTCAAACAGTCTATTGACTAAATTTTAAAAATGGTATATTATTTAAAAAGCTATTAATATAATACTTAATTTAAGTAATGTAATAAGTACTTTTCGAATAATATATCAGACCACATAATTCCGCAAATATCTGTAGTAAGTATCGAAAAACCCGAAAAAAAGGGGGGATGCATATTTCTAAAACATTAACCTGACTAACACGATTATTTAAATACAGAAAATTTAGTTTTTGCTTTGGTATTGGTACAAGTATAATAAATTTTAATTATGTTTTTAAAGGAGATTTTTATTATGAAAAAATATAGTTTAGTATTACTTCTGGTTGGGATTTTATTGGTAAGCGGATTATTTACAGCCCTGGCAGCAGAAGCGCCGGTGACTATCACCTGGTGGCATATCGAGATAGTAGAAAATCAGATAGCGCTGTGGCAGAGCCTTGCCGATGAGTACATGGCTGCTCATCCCAATGTTACCATTGAGATTACAGGCTACGAGAACGAGAATTTTAAGACCAAGTTGACCACCGTTATGCAGTCAGGAGCGCCCCCTGATCTTTTCCAGAGCTGGGGTGGCGGTGTGATGAACGAATACGCCAAGGCTGGTCTGCTCTTAGACATTACTGCCTATCTGGACAAGGCTGGCTGGCGTGATACATTCGCACCCGGTGCATTGGGAGTATATAGTTTCGAAGGGAAAAATTATGGTGTGCCGCGCGATATGGGTATGGTTGGCTTCTGGTACAACAAGGAGCTGTTTGCTCAGGCTGGTATCGATAATCCTCCCGCGACCTGGACTGAATTACTTGCAGATGTAAAAAAACTAAAGGATGCTAATATCACTCCCATCGCCTTGGGCGAGGGAGATAAGTGGCCCGGTGCCTTCTGGTG
>DASRME010000354.1:0-10836 GCA_035648095.1 Atribacterota bacterium
AGATGTTGATGTGGTAGTGGAGACCATGCGGGGACATAGCCTGGGGAGGGTTTACTATCAGGGTCAGGCTGCACCGGATACCGGTGTGCCCGGAGAAGTAGGAGGAGAATCGAAGAGAAGATTACTACGAGCTCCGGCTGAAGGTAAAATTATCCCCTTACATAAAATAGGAGACTTGGTTAAGGAAGGAGAGGTAATTGCAGAAGTAGAAGGAGTTCTCCTAAAAGCAGAAATATCCGGTGTCCTGCGGGGATTAATTTATCCTAAAAGTTTGGTGACTAAAGGAATGAAAGTAGGGGACATTGATCCGAGAGGAATAAAAGATTATTGCTTTACTGTTTCTGATAAAGCCCGTTCTATAGGGGGAGCAGTTTTAGAGGCTGTATGTGCCTTTTTGAACAGAAAATAATCAGGAAAAATTAATTGTAGGAATTTGAAATAATTTTTCTGTTAGCTAAAAGTTAAAACTGGAGTAAATTAAGCTCAGAATTTTTAACCTTTTGACTACCTAAAAGTTCATTTTCATGCTAGAATCTTACTTCAGATAAGCCAGATTCTTTATCTAGTACTATCCGAAGTTGAATTCTCTCATGTACGGTTTTTTGGTGAAGATGGCCAAGGCTTTTTTTAATATATCTCGCTCCTGTTGGACCTCATAAAGTTCTTTCTTTAGCCTTCTGATCTCCTCTTCAACTCTCCAAAGTAAGATATTATTGATCAGTTAAAAAAATGTTTAAGAAAGTAGATGACCATGCATTACTGTAACCCGAATAACATAAGGATAATTATGCTTATTTGTCCAAACAATAAGCTATAATAAGGAGTAGGTCTACCCAAAACCAGAAGAAATTTTTTCATCAAAAAACTACCTCCAAAAGGTTGATGCAGACAATATTACAATATTACAATATTACAGTTGACATGTATTCGAAAAAACACTATAATATAAAAAGATTTATTTTGGAGTAAATAATAGAAAGGTGTTTATTTTGACCAATGAATATCAAAAAAAGGTGAATGAAGTAAAAAATGTATCTGATATAATTCAAGATGCTTTGATTGACGATATCTATAATGGAAAATATACACCGGGCGAAAGCATTACTCAAGAAGGTATTGCTGAAAAATTTGGTGTTTCGAGATTTCCAGTTAGAGATGCTATACAAAAAATTATAGAACAAGGACTTTTAAAGAAAAAGCCGAGGGGTGGGGTTATAGTAAATGTTTTTTCTAAAACATATATAGAAAATTTATATGATACAAGAAAAATATTAGAGATAGCATCTGTAAAGATGGTAATTAAAAAAATAAGCAAAGAATATATTATTAAATTAAAAAAAATAAATGAAGAATATAAAAAAGCTTTAATGAAAGATGATATTAAAAAAGCCGGAGAATTGAATGATAGTTTTCATGAAAGTATGATTAATAAAAAAGATTTAAATAATGATTTTCTATATGAGCTAATTCAAATAGTTAGGCGAAGAATAAAACACCCTAGAGGTATAGCTAGATTGCAGAAATTCTACTTAAGTCAACGGAAAAAATATTCTTTTTTAAGGCATCAAGAATATATTAAATATTTATCTGATGGGAATGAACAGGGATTGGTTAAAGCCGTTTCAGATGTAATTGAAGATGCAAAAAAAGAAACAATAATTGCATTAGACAGTAATAATTGGTTAAGATAATAACGTAAATGCAATTAACTCTTTAAGTATTTTAAAATTTTAATAATTTAGGAGTGTGTAAGATGAAAAAAACAACTATGTTTCGAAATTTGTTAAAATCCAATGAAGTAATATCAATACCAGGTACTTATAATGCACTTATTGCCAAATTAATAGAGCAAAAGGGTTTTAAAGCAATATATTGTACTGGAGGCGGGATAAGCACTTCAATATATGGGTTGCCTGATATTGGTTTAGTTACTTTAACTGAAATGGTTTATATAATTAAGCAGATTTCAGATTCTGTAGAAATCCCTGTTATATCCGATGCTGATACAGGTTACGGTGATGCTACTAATGTTTCAAGAACAATTAAGGAATTTGAAAAAATAGGTGTAGCCGGAGTTCATTTAGAGGATCAAATGTTTCCAAAAAAATGTGGTCATGTAAAAGGGAAAAAACTAATATCAACAGAAGAGATGGTTGGCAAAATAAGAGCAGCAGTTGGAGCAAGAACGGATCCAGATTTTGTTATTATTGCACGAACTGATTCCAGGGCAATTGAAGGGATGGATAGAGCGGTAAAAAGATCAAAGGAATATATAAAAGCCGGTGCGGACATAATTTTTCCTGAAGCATTAAAAACGAAAGATGAATTTGCTCAATTTGCCAGTAATTTTTCGGGATTTCCTTTGTTAGCAAATATGACAGAATTTGGACAATCACCATATCTTACGGTTAATGAGTTGAAAGAAATTGGATATAAAATTGTCATTTTTCCCGCAACTACACAGAGAGTTGAAATGAAGGTGCTTAGTGAATTTTTAGAGGATTTAAAAAGAGACGGTACTCAGAAAGAGTGGGTTGAAAAAATGCAACCTAGAAAAGAGCTATATGAACTAATAAAGTATTCAAATTATATAGAGAAACAAAAAGAGTTTATTTCCGATGGTGGCGTTGAACCAATTTAATTTTATAATTATTATATTTTATCTAAATAATAGCAGAATAAATTATATAATGGCTCTACAAAATCATAAATATGATACCCGGCAGTAAAAAATAATAAAGAAAGGGGTGATAGGTGATACTAGAGAAATACTATTTCAATTATTGTGTAAAATAAATTATTTTATGGAGGTAAATTTAATGAGAACGAAAAGTAAACTTAATACTATTTTAATATTAAGCATAGTTATTTTATCATTTTCTGTGATATCTTTCAGTGCATATTGTTGGGAACCAACTAAACAATTAGAACTGTTGGCTTCTGGTTCTCCTGGTGGTGGAAACGATCTTACTATGAGAGCTATTGAACAGGTTTTGTTAAAAGAAAATCCAGTCCCAGGTCTTAGTTGGATTGTTACTAACCAAGGCGGCGGCGGCGGAAATATTGCCATGTCTTATTTACTCCAGCAAAAAGGCAATCCTTATATATTTTGTGTTAATTCAAACCGAGTCAACCTTAATCCAATTCTGGGAACAACAGAATTAAGGGCTGGTAATGATTTTACTCCTCTTTGCCGTTTACAGGTTGAGCATATGGTTTGGGCAGTAAATTCAGATGGACCCTATACCGACATTAATGTATTGTTGGATAAAATTAAGAAAGATCCTGGAAGTATTACTTTTGGTGTCGGTACTGTACCATCGGATGATCTCTTCAATATCTTGTATGTAGCTCAGGAGTTAGGAGTCGATCCTAATGAAATAAACTATATTTCATTCAAATCCGGTGGCGATTTAATTACCAATTTGGCTGGTGGGCATATTGATGTTGCTTCAACCAGCATGGGCGAAGCGCTGTCAATGTGGGAGGCTGGTAAAGTTGATTTGGTTTCAATAGGAGCTCCAGAACGTATACCGGCACCATATGACAAAATTCCTACTTGGACAGAATTAGGTATTAATGTTGTATTAACCCATTGGAGAGGCTTATTCTTAGCGCCTGGATTGACTGATGAACAGGTACATTACTGGAGTGACTTAATGGCTGAAGTATGTTCATCTAAGGCATGGGAAGAACAGTTAGTAAAATATGAATGGTATGATGCATTCCTGCCTCATGATGAATTTGCAGCTTTCTTGGAAGAAGATTATCAAAAATCCAAAGACATGATTGATAGAGCAGGAATGTTAAAATAATTTACAAAATAAAAAACAGTTCAGGTCATTGATTATTAAATAATATCAATGGGCTGAACTGTAGGATTGTTAATCAAAAAAAAAGGGGGGGGTCTTGATAATAAAGATTATTATGATCCTCCCTACTTTAAAGAATAAAAGCTTTAAAAATGAACTAATTACAGCAATATTATAGGAATTGACAAATAACTTAAACCTATTAAAGTTAGATCCACTTACTTATTTATATATTAAGTAAAAATAGTTAATTAAAAGAGGTATGAAATTTATGAGAATGTCAAAAGATGAATTGGGTAGCCTATTGTTTTTTATCTTGATGCTTTTTTATTTTTTATCATCTTTTTCCATCATGACGCCAAGTTTTATGAAAGTGGCTATACAGCCTGATCAGGTTCCACAGTTTATAGCTATAGTTGGGATGATACTTTCAGCTAAATTATTCTATGACTCTTATAAAAAGAGAAAAAGTATCGAGAGAGATGGGACAACTGAAAAAAAGGAAGAGATCGTAATTAATAAACCAGCCCTAATAAGAGTATTCTCTGTATCACTGGTAGTCTTTTTATATGGTTGGTTATTTAGAACAATTGGCTATATTATTTCAACTATTTTTTTATATTTAATTGTATCGATCATTTTGGGCGGAGAATGGAAAAAATCTCTGATAATCGGAGTATTTCTAAGTGTGCTGGTATTTGTGCTATTTTCAGAACTAATCGGTGTTAATTTGCCGAGCGGTTGGCTTTCCTTTATTTTTTAATTTTAAAAATATCTTTTTCTCCTAAATAATAAACAAAAAAAGAAAGGTGAGATTATGTCAGTTATATCGTCTTTATTAACAGGCTTGCTTGCGGTATTTCAAATCAATAATTTACTTTTTGTTGTATTAGGAAGTTTTATTGGTATAGTGATTGGTATCCTACCAGGATTAGGTTCTTCCGCAGCGATAGCAATGTTGATTCCCTTAGGATTTGCTTTGCCTCCAAATTATACATTAATCATGATGTGTGCAATTTATATGGGAGCGATGACTGCAGGAGCCATCACTTCAATACTTTTAAATGTACCTGGTACCCCAGCAGCAGTCATGACAGCTTTGGATGGCCACCCCTTGGCCTTAAAGGGTCAAGCTGGGAAAGCAATTGGTATCGGTGTGTTTTCATCATTCGTGGGTGGAACTTTGTCAATAATTGGACTGTCTTTTTTGAGTATGCCACTAGTTGGTATAGCACTTAAATTCGGGCCTCCTGAATATTTTTCAGTTTTTATCGTTGCTTTTACCATTGCTTCCACGCTTATCGGTAAATCAGCATTAAAAGGTGTATTGGGAGTTTTTTTAGGTATAATTCTGTCAACTGTCGGAAGTGATTTACAAACCGGGGTACCGAGATTTACCTATGGGCTTAATTTGCTGCTAGATGGTATCGATTTTGTTGTAGCAACAATTGGAATTTTTGCCATGGGAGAAGTGCTTAGTTATATAGTAAATATGAAAAAGTTAGATAAAAATATCTTAGAACTCAAAGGAAAAGTCTGGCCTACAATGATAGAGTTTTTAAGTGTCATTCCTTCAATCATAAGAGGAACAATCATTGGGTTTATTGCAGGTATATTACCAGGCTCTGGTGGTGCACTCGGAACAGCAGTTTCCTATGCTGTCGAAAAAAGGGTGCATAAGGATGGAGAACATTTTGGTGAAGGTATTTTAGCAGGCGTTGCGGCTCCTGAGGCAGCAAACAATGCCTCGGTTGGTGGAGCATTGATCCCCATGATGACACTAGGTGTTCCCGGTTCTGGTACAACGGCAATTCTAATGGTGGTCTTATTTATGTATGGATTAAAACCGGGTCCCTTATTGTTTATTGAGCAATCTACCTTAGTTTGGACAGTAATCTCTTCTCTTTACGTAAGTAATCTGGCAGTTTTATTAATTGTTTTTCTAATGCTCCCTATTTTTGTAAAAATCTTAAAAATCCAGAGTGAATATCTTTTGCCGGGAATAGTGTTATTTTCCGCTGTTGGTGTTTATACTGTACATTCTTTACCGGCAGATGTTTATTTACTTATTTTCTTTGGCTTGCTAGCTTTGGCACTTCGTCAGCTTGGATTTTCAATTGTACCGGTAATATTAGGCTTGCTACTGGGTGCAAGTGTAGAGCAATCTTTTAGGCAGTCGATGATCATGTCCAGAGGATCTTTTGAAATATTCTTTACAAGGCCAATTAGTTTGATTTTATTGTCATTGGTTATAGTGATTATTTTAACAGATATTTACAGGAAGAGAAAACAGGGAAAACTAGTATCAAACTAATTACAGTTAATGATAAATTTGCAAAACTATAGAATATAAAGGAGGAAATATGCTTTGAGTAAAATGCATGCTATATATAAAATTTTAGCTAAGTCTTCAGGGAAAAAAACTGTGAAACAAGGGGAAATAGTAAATGCAGAAGTTGATTTAATGATGATTCATGAAAGACAGGGAACTTTCGTTGTTAAAAAATTAGCAGGTTTGGGAATTTCTAAGATAAGAATACCGGGAGAAAAGTTGATTGCTGTTTTTGATCATGAAGTGCCTCCGTCAAAAATTGAAAGTGCAGAGAGCCAAAAAATCTTTCGTGATTTTTTGAAGAAACAGGAAAATGTAAATGTATATCATATCGGTGAAGGCATTTGCCATCAGATTGTGTCCGAAAAAGGGCATATATATCCCGGCATGGTTTATTTAGGCCTAGATTCCCATACTGTCACCTCCGGGGCTTTTGGTGCATTTGCTACAGGAATAGGAGTAACTGAAACTGCCAGTGTATTATTAACTGGAAAAATTTGGCTCAAAATACCCCCGGTAATTAAATTCAACATAACTGGTAATCTAAAACCTTATGTAATGGCAAAAGATATTATCTTACACATCTTAGGAAAATTTAGACAATCTTTCTGCGTTTATAAAGGGATTGAGTTTAGCGGTCCAACTTTAAAGACAATGCCTATAGATGAAAGAATGGTTTTGTCTAATATGTCAATAGAAATCGGAGCAAAATTTGGATATATTCAACCAGATGATATTACCAGGGAATACCTTAAGGACAGGGTAAAAAATGAATATCAGATATTTGAGACAGACGATGATTTTGAATACGATAATGTATATGAAATCAATGTGGAAGAGTTAGGCCCACAGGTAGCATGTCCACACTATCCCGATAATGTAAAAGGAGTGGAACAAGTAGAGGGAACAGAAATTGACCAGGTCTTCATAGGATCATGCACCGGTGGCAGGTATCACGATATTGAAACTGCTGCAAAAATAATTGGTAACAATAAAATACCTAAAGGTCTTAAATTTTTAATTTCTCCAGCTTCTAAGGAAATATATTTGAAAGCGCTAGACAAAGGAATAATAAAGCAGCTTATCATTGCCGGGGCAGTGATTATGCATCCTAATTGCTCTAACTGTACTGCAATGCATCTAGGTTTCTTGGCTACTGGCGAGAGGAGTGTTTCAACGGCAAATCGTAATTTTCGAGGAAGAATAGGCAGTTATGACTCTGAAATTTATTTAGCTTCCTCTGCAACAGCAGCTGCATCTGCCCTAAAGGGTGTTATAACAGATCCAAGAAATTTATAAGGAGGAATAATAAACAATGGATAATCTAATTACGGGAAATGTCTGGTTATTTGGAGACAATATAAATACCGATAATATTAGTCCTGCAAGGTATTTAACCAGAGAATTGCCAATAGAAGAGTTATCGAAACATATATTTGAGGGAACTATTGATAATTTTTATAAAAAAATAGAAAAAGGCGATATTATTGTTGCCGGAGAAAATTTTGGATGTGGTTCATCTAGAGAAGAATCCCCTATTGGAATCAAAGGTGTTGGTATTTCATTGATTATTGCAGAGTCCTTTGGAAGAATTTTCTTTCGCAACTCTATCAATATAGGTTTACCTCTAATTGAATGTAAGGGAATAAGCAAGGATATTAAGCAAGGAGACGTATTAAAAGTAAATATTCAGGATGGAATTATTGAAAGAATGAGTGATAATAAAAAATATTATAGTGAAAAGAAACCAGAATTCCTAATGGATATTTTAAAAGCAGGCGGTTTATTAGAGTATTTAAAGAAAGAGATACTATAAATATTAAAAATATAAATATTATATATAAAGAAAGGAAATTAAAAATGAGTTCAAAAAAAGGTTTAGCAAACTATCATTTTCCCCCACATTGGAGTGTAAATAAATATTCAAGAAGTCCAGAATTAAAAAAAAGAATGCCAAATTTACCAGAAAGAGTCTATATTAGGGATGTAACTATTAGAGAAGGGGAGGAAATGCCGCTTGCGCAGATGAAATTGGAAGACAAGCTGGAGATTTGCAAACTATTATCTGATATTGGTGTTGCTGAGATTGAAGTTGGTTATGTAGGTGCCCTGGAAGGACAAAGAAAAGCCTTGGAATTGTTAGTTAAAAATAATATAAAGACTACAAAATCAGCAATATGCAGATGGTATGTTGACGACTGGAAAAAAGAAATTGATATTTCTGCTTCAAGTGGTGCGGATGCAATTAAACTTCAGACATTAGGTGGTCCTGAGTGGATTTATAAATTTTATCCAGGCAAATATCTCGAATATTATCAAAAAGGTGAAATAATACCTCGTGTCATTGAAGCGGTTCATTATATCAAAGATAATTACAAATTGCCTGTTATGGTTAGTTTAACAGATGGAACGAGAACTGACTTGTCCTGGATGAAAGATTTATATGTGAAGGGAATTGAAGCCGGAGCAGATAGAGTTAGTTATAATGATAGTAAGTCTGCAGCGGATCCAATGTGCATGCAATATATTGCTGAAGAATTAAAGAAAATTTCTGGCTCAATACCAATAAATACTCATTGCCATAATGATTTTGGATTAGCTACTGCAAATACAGTCGGGGCAGTTAGAGGCGGAGTAGAATACGTTGATGTAACTGTGAATGGATATGGAGATAGAGCGGGAAATGCATCTTTAGAAGAAGTGGTAATCAGTTTAGAATTATTATATGGAGTTAATACAGGAATAAAGAAAGAAGGTTTATTCCATCTATGTAAAACATTAGAGGAAATTACCAAAGTCAAATGCCAACCTCACAAGTCTATAGTTGGGGATAATACTTTTCTTGAAGAATCAGAGCTTCACATATATGCAATGATGCAAGCAGAAGAAAGCGATTTGGGAAATGCTATTTATTTACCGTTCGCTCCCGAATTAGTAGGAGCTAAGCATAATATTGTATGGGGAACAACTTCCTTATGGGGAGAAGCTATCAAATTAAAAATTAAAAAAATGGGTTTTGATCCAACACAGGAAAACGTCAAAAGAATTAAAATTATATTAACAGAAGAATTAGAAAAAGGAAAAGACTTTTTTACAGATAGTGAAGTAGAATCCCTTATAAGTAATGCTTTATCTTAAAATTAAGACAAAAATAAAGTAAGAATCTTATCGAAGATAAGCGAGGAATATATGAGAAACTATGCAACTCTAACTAATGAAACATGTGTAAGCCCCTATAATGGTCAGTCTATAAAAGAAAATAATATTCTTCAGAGGAGCATTATAATCAGAGATAATACTTTAAGGGAAGGGGAGCAAGCCTCATTTTCAGGATTTTCTATCGAAAATAGCGTAGTATTGGCCAAAAAATTGGATGAAATAGGCGTAGACCATATACAAGTTGGTTATCCTGGATATTCAAAGGAACAAAATAAAATATTCAGGGAAATCAGGAAACTTAATTTAAAGGCCAAAATTGAAGGGCTTTGTTTAATATTTATTCCTGAATGGAAGGAAATATTAAAAGCCAGTGTTGAACTAGGTGTTGACATTATATCGGTAACATTTGGAATGTCTGATATTCGTTTGAAAGCGATTAATAAAACAAGAGAAGAAGCATTGGATAGATGCTTAGAAGCTATCAGGTATGCCAACACCTGTGGTTGTGTGGTAAAGTTTTCTCCGACTGACACGACCCGTATGGATTTAATTTTTCTTATTAAAGCATATAAAGAAGCGATTAAAGAAGGAGCAAAGATGTTGTCAATTGCTGATACAGTAGGGGCAGCCAGTCCATCAGCAATTAAGTTTATGGTTGAACAGGTTAAAAAAAGTATCCCTAAAGATATTACTTTAAGCGTTCATTGCCATAATGATTTCGGCCTTGCTATTGCCAATAGCATAGCAGCAGTAGAGGCTGGGGCTGATGCAGTAGACGTTGTAGTTAATGGATTAGGGGAGAGAGCAGGTAATGCATCACTTACTGAGATAAGTATGATATTGAAATATCTTTATAACTGTAAAATAAATGTTGATACTGAAAAATTATTTTCTATATCAAAATACGTGAGCCAAATTACTGGAATACCAATTCCCCATAATAGTCCTTTTGTTGGTAAAAATGCATTTACACATATTATGGGCACTCACCAATGGGGAGTTAGAAAAAACTGGTATAACTATGAGTCAGTTAAACCTAATCTAGTAGGGAATGTTAGAAGACTTCCCTTAGGAGTATTATCAGATCACCGTTCAGTTAAAGGTGCTTTAAAGGAAAATGGTGTAAAGACTGATAATTACCCTGAATTAACATTTAAAGATATTGCAACAGAAGTTAGAAATAAAGCTTATAAAACCGGAAAATTTGTAAAAGTAAAAGAACTAATAGAGATTTGGGATATATACAAAGATTTAAGGTAATTTTTGTATATAGAAAAAGATAAGGAGAATAAAAAATGGGCAAAACCATTTCGGAAAAAATTCTAAGCAGCCACAGCAATACTGATTGTTATGCAAACGATTTTGTTGTAGCTAATATCGATTTTATGTTCTCTCATGATGGAAATCGCCCTCAAGCTTATCAGATGTTTGAAGAAATGGGTGGCAAAGAAGTATTTGACAAGAACAAGATCGTCCATATTAATGATCACCACCCTTCCAGCCCAAATGAAAATTATGCCAATCATCAAAAAG
>DASRME010000355.1:0-5088 GCA_035648095.1 Atribacterota bacterium
ATGCTCTACCAACTGAGCTAACGGCCCTAAAAATATTTAAAATTAAAAATTTTGCTTCTAAATGTTACTATATTTTTTACTGCCTGTCAATTATAAATTAGTCGTTAGTTGTTAGTGAATAGTATTTAGTATTAAATACAAGATAATATAATTGGCCGATTGGCCGATTCTCCAATTAAATTAGTCGTTAGTGTAACAGATTATTAGTCTATTATTACTTAATACTCTCTTTCCTCTTCTGGAGTTCGGGATAAATTTTCAAATTTTGCATATTCTTTTATGAAGGCCAAATCTATTTGACCTGTAGGACCATTCCTCTGTTTGCTAATAATTACCTCAGCAATGCCCTTTCTTTCTGTTTTTGGTTTATAATATTCCTCTCGGTATAAAAAAACAACCAAATCAGCATCCTGCTCAATTGCCCCACTCTCTCTCAGATCAGAAAGACGAGGTTTTTTTCCATCTCTCTGTTCTACTGCTCTGGATAATTGGGAAACTGCTATTACTGGAATATTTAATTCTCTCGCCAAGCCTTTAAGAGAACGAGAAATATCTGAAATTTCCTGTTGTCTATTTTCCATTCTACCAGAACTTGTAATAAGCTGTAAATAATCTATTATTATTAGATCAAGACTATGCTGAGCTTTTAATCTCCTGGCTTTAGCCTTAATTTCTAAACAAGTAATTCCAGCTGTATCATCAATAAAAATGGGAGCAGCAGCTAATCTGCCTGCTGCCATAGAAAGTATAGGCCAATCTGTTTCTGCTAATCGTCCTTTTCTTAAATTATGGGCATCAACTCGAGCCTCTGAACAAAGCATCCTTTGCACTAATTGAGATTTTGACATTTCTAAGCTAAAAAGAGCTACCGCTGTATTTTTGGAAACTGCAATATGCTGGGCAACGCTCATACAAAAAGCTGTTTTACCCATTCCAGGTCTACCTGCAATAATTATTAGCTCGGAAGGTTGAAATCCCGTAGTAATATCATCAAATTCGTTAAATCCACTGGGAACCCCAGTAATAAACTCATCTC
The DNA here is from genome assembly GCA_035648095.1 of Atribacterota bacterium. GTDB lineage: Bacteria > Atribacterota > Phoenicimicrobiia > Phoenicimicrobiales > Phoenicimicrobiaceae > Sediminicultor. Next base: position 1,037 of record DASRME010000355.1, read on the forward strand.
TATGATATAGATTCTCAAGTTTCTCAAAACTATCTTGAAGTATCTCTTTTATAGGAACGAAAGACTGCCCTAAATTTCTCTCTGAAACTTCAAAAATCAAATGCTCTGCTTTATCCAGCAAAATTTTAGCATCTTCTTTTTCCTCGTAACCCATAGAAACAATACTGGTAGCGTTATTAATTAAATTACGTAAAATAGATTTTTCTTCGATAATTTTGACGTAGTGCCCTATATTTGCTGCAGTAGGGACACTATTAATTAAATTGGTTAGATAAGTAATTCCCCCTACCTCTTCTAATAAGTTTATCCTATTTAATTCCTCGGTTAAAGTAACTAAATCAACACCTTTACTCTTTTCAAATAGCTCAAGAACACAGTTAAATATAATCTGGTGAGTTTTTTTATAAAAATCTTTAGGTTTTAAAATATCTACAGCTTGTAAAATAGCGTTTTCCTGAAGCAACATAGAACCTAAAGCAGCCTGTTCTGCACTAATATTTTGAGGAGGGTTCCTGCCTAATTCCATTTTATTTACTCCATGTTAAATAGTCGATAGTGAATAGTCGTTAGTCGTTAGCAATAAATGAAAAATACAAAACTAGTTCTCAGTTTTCAGTTCACTGTAAAGTCGTTTTTAAAACTTGTAACTCGCAACCTGCAACTTGTAACCTGTATTTTAACTGGGTAACTGGATACCTAATATCCTATCCGCTAAACGCTAAACGCTCTACGCTAATATACTAAATACTGATTTATTCTTTTTGTGTATCCTTTGTTTCCTGCTCAGATAAGGTATCGGAAATTAAATTAACTTTAATTTGAGGAGTTATATCTTTATATAAATTAACCGGTATAATATGAACTCCCAATTTTTTTAAGGATTCTTTTAAATTAAGTTTCTTTTTGTCTAATTCAATTCCGTGTTCCTCAAATAGGGTTTTAACAATATCTTTGCTGGTTACAGAACCGAAAAGTTTTCCTTCTTCACCGGCTTTAACTTTAATTTCCAGGGAAATATTATTAATTTTTTCTGCTAATTCCTTAGCTTCGTTTAACTCTCCTTCTTTTTTTTCTGTTTCTTGTTTCTTTAGATATTCTATTTGTTTGAAATTACCCGTGGTAAAGGAAATTGCTTTACCTTGCGGAATTAAAAAATTACGGCCAAAGCCGTTGCTTACCTCAACTACATCTCCTACTTGTCCAATTTTTTCAATATTTTGTTTTAAAATTATTTTCATATTCTAAGCCTCCCTACTCTATTCTCTTATTATAAATTCTTACGTTGTTTTTAGCAACATTTATTAGTCGATTATACATACCTTTATATTCTAATTTCTGAAATCTATTTTTTCACAATATACGATATACGAAATATTATATACTATATTATTCTTTTCTGGCCGTAATTAATCTTCTAAAATCTATCCATATATCTATCATGGCTGCCCAGATAACGATTTGAGATAAAAGGGGTTGAAAGCACACAAAAATATATATAACCCACTTTAAAAAATTTTTAATTTTAAATCGCTCTAGTATAAAACCGGTCAAAGAAAGACCATAAATCAAAAATACCACTGTAAAAAAAACTTGTATATTTACTCCAATTTTGTTTAAAAGAGGTATCTTGTAAGTTGTTCCCAAAATTATAAATATAATCCCTGAAAGGTAACTCCAAAAAAAAGACTTAGCGGCTCTCCAGTCTGAAAAGGGTGAAAAGTTCGCTAACTTATATCCAAATCTCTTTAAAATTAAGCGAGCTACCCAGTAATTTAAAATAGTATCAAAAATCGAAGCAAGAATAATCATTCCTGGGAATGCTATTCTTACTATACTTATGGTTTGGGTCAAGGACTCTTTTAGAGAAGCTAACTGTTCCGGAGACAATCCCATACTGCTATAAAAATTCAAAGATTGAATTATAATTCTATCTATCTCTTCTATATCAAATAATAGGGTATTAAGGTCTAAAAACCAAAAACCGATTAAAAGGATCAAACCTTTAGAAATAAGGGAAGCTATACTCCCAATGATGATAATATCGGTTAAGGAGAATTCTTTTTTTATACCGAACCCCAAAGTTAATCCCAATATTCCAAAACCTAGTAGAACCATAAACCCTTGCAGAGGACCAGCTAAAATAGTTACCAAAATCGCCGAGATAAAAGTTGAAATAATAGCAAACTTTAAACTGTGACGTAAACATAAAATTATAATCGGGAGAGGGCACAAAAAACTTACCAGTGTACCTAATAGAGGGATGTATATACTGATAATAAATAAAACAGCAGTAATTGCTGCTAAAAATGCACCCTCAACTATTGATTTAGTTGGAATTTGTTCAGTCAATAAATAAGCCTCTTCAACTATCATTATTTTCATATATCGTATTTCTTATGTCGTATTACTTAAAGAAAATAGAAATCAGGAGCCAGCAGTCAGAATCCAGAATATCAACCTTAGTACGTAATGTTCAGGTTTTAACGATATCCGTAATACGATATACTATATACTGATTTATTTCGCCACATAAGGGAGAAGTCCTATTTCTCTTGCTCTTTTTATAGCCATAGCCAGAGTACGTTGATGTCTTGCGCAGTTTCCGGTTGCTCTACGAGGCAACATTTTGCCTTGTTCAGTGGTAAATTTTCTTAATAGATCTACATCTTTATAATCAGCTAATATTTTTTCTTTGCAAAAAAGACAAACTTTTTTTTGTGGTCTTCTAAAAGTACCATATTGTGCCATTAGTTTATATTTTTCCTCCTTTAACTTACCTTCTCATATTGGTATTTTTTTTAAATAATTAATTAGCTATCTTTTTTGATTTTTTTTCAGGTTGTAATGTTAATAGATATCTAATAACTTTCTCTTCTAATTTTAGAACTCTTTCAAACTCAGCAACAATTTTTTCGTCCACATCAAAATTTAAGACTACATAAATCGCTTCTGTGAAATTTTTAATTTCATAAGCTAACTTTTTTTTACCCCATTTATTTGTCTTGGTTATCTCCCCTTTCGCTTGAGTAATAAGCTTTTTTACTTTATCCAATAAGGGATCTAACTCTTCGTTTTCTAACTGGGGATTTATGGCAAGCATTACTTCATAACTTCTCATCTGTTACCACCTCCTTTCGGTCTAATCAGCCCCTAAAAGATTCTTCAGGAGCAAGGAAATTATAAATATTAAACGATTTATATTATACCATAGATATTTTCTATATCAAGCTTTAATTCGTATCTCGTTAATCGTATCTCGCAAAGATAATAGAAATTGAGAATCAGAATAAATTCGTATCGAGTATATAGTATTGAGCGTCACGTGAAGAAAAAGAATTAGAGAATAAAAGAAATAAAAAATTAAAAAATATCTATTTTTCTCTTAATCCCGGGGAATAATTTCTCTAATTTTCTTCTCTAATTTTACCCGGGGGATTAGGAATTTTCTACCGCAGCAAAGACATTTTAAACCAATATCAATACCAGTCCTGGTAATTTCCCAATGGAAACCTCCGCAAGGATGTTTTTTCTTTAATCTAATAATATCTCCCATTCCTAATTTTAAAGGCATATTACTGTTCCCTTATTTATCGATTTACCAATTAACCAATTACATCAGTTAGCCGGTTACCCAGTTTACCAGTTAGCCAGTTAAAATCAATTGACTAATTTGCCAATTTACCGATTAAATCACAAAACTGGTTTTTAGTTTATAGATAAAAAACTAGTTTTCGGTCCTCGGTTTTCAGTAAGTAGGGGCGTATTGCTATACGCCTGTCTTACTAATGACTGGTTAACTAATCCTTAACCGGTAAACTGGTTAACCGGGTAACCGGGTAACTAGGTAACTATACATACAAGATATGAATTACTATTCATTATCGACTAACCTAATTCTTGCAATAAAGAGCTATACTCTTCTTTATTCTTTTCTTTGAAGGGGCCAACAATAGATAAATTTATTTTATCTTCAGTAAAAATATTTTGAGCCATTCTTTGAACATCTTCCACTTTTACTTCCTCGATTTTTCTTTTTATTTCATCAAAAGTTG
>DASRME010000356.1:0-6070 GCA_035648095.1 Atribacterota bacterium
AAATTCTTGTAATCTTTTATTTAATTATTACGGTTTCTGATTTTACGTAAATACATTTCTAATTATGTTAAAAGGTAATGTAAATTTAAGATATCTTATGTTCCTTGTAAATTGAATATTAGGAGGTGAAATAATATTAAAATTTACTCTATTATTATACTTAATATTTTTATTGGCATAGCAATAGGTTATTTTCTCAGTAAGTATATTGCCAAATCAAAAATATCATCAGCTGAAATAAGTTCAAAGAGTATTCTCGAGAATGCAGAGAGAGAAGCTAACTCCCTCAAGAAAGAAACAATGCTTCAAGCAAAAGAAGAGGCATATAATATTAAGAAAGATGCCGAGATAGAAATTAAACAAAAACGAATTGAAATACAAAGACTTGAGGACAACTTAATAAACAGAAGCAATAGCCTGGTTCAAAAGATAGAGTCGCTGGAAAAAAGAGAAAGAACAATAAATAACAAAGAAAAAGAACTTGAAAATAATATCCAAAAAACCGATCATTTATACCAGGAACAGAGAAACGAATTAATAAAAATTTCAAATATGAGTTTAGAGGAAGCAAAAAAAGAACTTTTAAGTAATTTAGAAAAAGAACTTACTCATGAAACCGGTAAGATGATAAAAGAGATGGAAGACCAGGCAAAAACAGAGGCTGATAAAAAATCCAGGAATATAATATCTTTAGCGATTCAAAGATACTCTGCTGACCACACAGTTGAAACGACGACATCGTTTGTGCCTTTACCCAATGAAGACATGAAAGGTAGAATAATCGGAAGAGAAGGTAGGAATATCAGGACATTTGAAATGTTAACAGGCGTTGATTTAATTGTAGATGATACCCCGGAAGCTGTTATTATATCGGGGTTTGATCCTATACGAAGAGAAATCGCACGACTATCTTTAGAAAAGTTGATTGTTGATGGACGTATACAACCAGCAAGAATTGAAGAAATAATTGAAAAGACTAAGGTATTGGTTAATACTAAGATCCAGGAAGAAGGGGAACAAGTAGTACTTGATACAAATATAAAAAATATAAGTCCAAAACTAATTAATTTATTAGGGAAATTAAAATATCGAACAAGTTATGGACAAAATGTTTTACAACATTCAATAGAAGTTGCATATCTTTCTGAAATTATGGCCTCAGAAATAGGTGCAAATTCTCAATTGGCTAAAAGAGCTGGCCTACTTCATGATATCGGAAAGGCTGTTGACCATGAGATAGAAGGGACTCATGCACTAATTGGATCTGAAATTGCCAAAAAAAATGGTGAATCTCCTGAAATAATCAATGCTATCGCTGCCCATCACTGTGATGTAGAAGCTAAAACTATCGAAGCCATTTTAGTCCAATCTGCTGATGCCATATCTGCTTCCCGTCCGGGAGCCCGTCGCGAAATGCTGGAGACTTATATAAAGAGGTTGGAAAAATTAGAAGAAATTGCTAATTCTTTTGAAGGAGTTGAAAGGGCATTTGCCATACAAGCGGGCAGAGAAATACGAATAATCGTTAATCCGGAAGAGATAGATGATTATACCGCAAAAAAAATAGCTCGGGATATTTCAAAAAAAGTTGAAAAGAATATAGATTATCCTGGTCAAATTAAAGTAATCGTCATTAGAGAAACCCGGTCAGTAGAATACGCAAAATAATAAAAAATAATTTGAATTTAAGGAGGTAATGTGTAAAAAGTTACCTCCTTAAATATTTACTATACTTTTATTTTAATTCTTATAACCATATGTTTTTTTGAAATCGTTCCTTTTCATACTCATAAGGCTGCTTTTTTAAAAGTATGCCAAACAATAGGATAAATAATAGCATCTTCTGATATCTAAGAAATTATTTCGGAAGATTAATAAAAAATAAATAAAAAAGGAGTTAAAAAATGGAATCTAAAAATAATTTCAATCAAATCGAAGCAAAGAAAATTGGCGAAAGATTAGGTGTAACCTGGGATAAGTTTGATGTAGAACAGTTTCGAATGGGAGTGGATGTGGAATTGGAACATGGTTTAATTGATCCAGCAACAAATGTTACAGATGATGATCCTTTAATGACCGGAAAAATTGCCTTAGCTCACCTGAATGAATTCCCTGATTATTATACCAGACTCGATAAGATGGAAGAGGAAGCAAAAGATTTTTGGAATAAAGACTAAACGTATTATTTAAAAAATCTAAATGAATTAATATGGAAGTTAAAAAAATAAGTGAAAAATATCGCATAATGAATCATTCAATTCAAAATCAGCCGAAAGTCTGTATTAAGACTTTCGGCTGTCAAATGAATGTGAATGATTCAGAATATATGATTGGTCAGTTAGAACAGTTAGGTTATTCCCAAACTAGAGATATTTTCAAAGCTGATTTAGTTTTATTAAATACTTGCTGCGTTAGAGCTAAAGTAGAACAAAAAATATACAGCTTAATTGGGAAGATAAAAAAAATAAAAGAAAATAAGCCGGATGTAATTTTGGGTATATGCGGATGTATGGCTCAAAAGGAAAAAGAAAATATATTCAGAAGAGCGCCTCATGTTGACTTAATCATTGGTCCTTCACAGGTAAATAATTTAAAAGAAATTATTGGTAGAATAAACTCAAATAAAAAACAATCTATCTTTTGCAATAATACAACTTGTTTTAATTTGAAGGATATTCCGGTTAAACGAGAAAGTAAGATATCTGCCTGGATTCAAATCATGAGAGGATGTAATAATTATTGTTCCTACTGCGTTGTTCCATACACCAGGGGACCTGAGCAGAGCAGGGGAGCTTCCGAAATATTATCAGAAATAAATGATTTAGCTAAAAATAATTATAAAGAAGTATTTTTATTAGGCCAAAATGTCAATTCATACGGTAATGATCTTTCTCAACCCTTTGCTTTTTCTAAATTATTGGCATTAATAAATAATGTTAATGGTATAGAAAGAATAAGATTCACAACTTCCCATCCAAAAGACTTTTCTTTTGATCTGATAGAAACAATAAAAGAATGCAATAAAGTCTGTAATCACATCCATTTACCCATTCAATCCGGTTCAAGTAAAATACTTAAAATGATGAATAGAAAATATGATTTTGATTCTTATAAGAATATTATTAAAGAAATTCGAAATAAAATAGATAATATCGCCATTACCACAGATATAATGGTTGGGTTTCCCGGAGAGACTGAAGATGACTTCCTGGATACTTTAAGAGCTTTTAAAGAAATAGAATTTGACGAAGCATATACATTTATTTACTCAAACAGAGAAAATGCTATTGCTTCATTGTTACCTGAGCAGATTCCTTTGCAGCTTAAAAAAGAAAGATTATGGAAACTTATCGATTTGCAAAAAGAAATATCGGCTAAAATTAATAAAAAGCTCGAAGGAAAAATCTTTTTAGTCCTGGTGGATAAAAAGTCAAAAAAAAATATTGAAAATCAATTTTCCGGTCGAACAGGAACCAATAAAACCGTGGTATTTACCAGTAAGCAAGACTTGTTAGGCAAATGCGTTGAAGTGAAAATAATAAAGTCAAGCGCCTGGACTTTATATGGAGAACTCATTGAATGATTGATAACAGTAGCAATAATAATTTATTCATTTTATTAGGTCCTACTGGGGCAGGTAAAACAGATATTTCTACTAAATTAGCTCAAAAAATACCTGATATGGAGATAATTTCTGCTGATTCTATGCAAATATATAAATATATGGATATTGGAACTGCTAAACCTAATAAAAACATATTAAAAATAATAAAACATCATATGATAGATATTATTGACCCATCAGATAATTTTGATGTAATACAATACGGCAAGTTAGTTACCAATATAATATTAGACATTATTAAAAGAGGCAAAATACCAATATTGGTAGGTGGTTCCGGACTATATATTTCATCAATAATCAACCCGCTTTTCAATGGGCCTGCTAAAAATAATGAGTACAGAGAAATATTGGAAGAAGAAGCAAAGATACATGGCAATAAATATTTATACGATAAATTATTTAAAATAGATTCGGATTCTGCTTCAAAAATAGAAATGAATGATTTAAGAAGAATAATTAGGGCTTTAGAAGTTTATAAATCTACCGGTAAAAATATTTCTTATTTGCAAAAAAAAGCTTTTAATGAAGATGCAAAATTTAAGTATCACATTATGGGACTAAAAAGAGATAGAGAGGATTTATATCAAAGAATCAATTTAAGAGTTGATAAGATGATTGATGACGGATTTATAGAAGAAGTTAAAATGTTAAGAGGGATGGGTTACAAAGAAGATTTAAATTCAATGCAGGGTTTAGGCTATAAACAGATAAATAAACATCTTAATGGCACATACACTGAAGAAGAGGCCATTAATCTAATCAAAACAGAAACCCGGCATTATGCTAAAAGACAAATGACCTGGTTTAACAATAAAATTAAAAATATTGAATGGATAGATTTGAATAAATATAACGAAAATGAAGTAATATCAGAAATATGGAGTCGTAGGATAGGCATCTCGCCTGTCATGATAAAATAAAGAAAAGGAGGAGATTTTATGAATAATACTCCATTAAGAAAAACTTTATCGATCTTGAACTTGTTAGGCTTTCTCGGCACAGTTATAGTAAACTATCTTGCTGTCACCCTTCCTTTAAATAACAAGACAACCGGTGAGCTATCTGATCAATATCCTAATTTATTTGTTCCGGCAGGATTTACTTTTTCAATTTGGGGTGTCATCTATCTATTACTCGCTATTTTTATTATTTATCAGTTGGTTTATGCTTTTAGAAAGACTATGCAAAATTCTTCTTTCCTGGAAAAAATAGGTATCTTATTTTTCGTTTCTTCTCTGGCTAATCTCGGCTGGATTTTCGCCTGGCACTTTGAACTGGTCTCTCTGTCCCTTTTTCTTATGTTAATCCTGCTAAGTTCCTTAATGGCCATCTACGTAAAACTACAGATTGGCAGATCAGATTCATCAAAATCTGAAAAATACCTGGTTCATCTTCCCTTTAGTGTATATCTTGGTTGGATTACCATCGCCACAATTGCCAATACTACAGCGCTCATGGTGAATCTTGGCTGGAATCGATTTGGATTTAGTGAACAATTCTGGACTGTAGCTGTCATCATTATCGGCATTGCTATCTCACTTACTATACTTTTTTATCGAAAGGATATTTTCTACTGTCTGGTAGTAGATTGGGCTTTATTTGGGATACTAATAAAACGTCTTAATACTGATGCTGTAACGGTTCAAAGCATCATCACAGTGGTTATCGGTGGATTGACGGTTATTTCAATTGCCATCATTGTACAGATAATAAGAAGGGAAGTATATTAGAAAAAAAGTTTAAATAAGGAGTACAACTCCTCCATTTAAATTTTTTTTCAATCCCGCTGGTAAATTTGAAAATTATCATAAAATCTTTTAGAAAGGAAATGAAAGAAAAATACTTAAAAAAAAAGTTGTTTCTAAATTTAAATTCCCTTTTAACCCAAAAAGAATTGGGATAGATATTGGTTCTGATAATCTTAAAGCAGTGATGATAGATGGAATAAATATCACTTATTATCTAAAAAAAATAGATGGAAAACCAATTTATGCTTTAAAGGAAATATTAGATGAAATAGTAGCAAAACACAGTGATGAAGCCTATCTTGGTGTAACAGGAGTGAATTCAATGTCATTATCAGATGTTCTAAGTGAAAAATATATGATCAATGAATCAATTGCGACGAAAGGAGGCATTGCATTTCTCGATTTAGACATGATGGAAAATGAAAAGTTTGCAGTCATTGATGTTGGCGCCTCAAACCAGAGATGTTATGAATTTGGTAAAGATAAAAATAGTGGAAAAATAATCTTAGAACATCATTACTTACAGAATAAATGTGGTGCCGGTTCAGGTTTGTTGCTTGAGCATATGGCAAAAAGGTTTAAATACGGTTCAATAGAGGAACTGTCTAATATAGCCAATCAAACTGAAAAAACTATAAAGCTTTCTGCAAAATGTGGTGTTTTCCGTGAATCTGATGTCGTACACCAACAACAAAAG
>DASRME010000357.1:0-7114 GCA_035648095.1 Atribacterota bacterium
CTAAATGCACCGATCGAACGTCTTACTACTCCTAATGTTCCTATACCTTTTAGTCCCGCTTTGGAATTTCCTCTTATTCCTGATAAAAAGAAGATCTATCTAAAAGCAAAAGATATGGTATTAGGATAGGGAGGTATACAAATGGCAGAATATGTAATAATGCCTAAATTAGGCTTCAATATGGATAAGGGAACTCTTGTAAGATGGATAAAAAAAGAAGGGGATTTGGTTAAAGAGCAAGAAGTTCTTTTTGAAATCGAAACTGATAAAACTGTTATGGAAGTAGAAGCTCAAACTTCTGGTATCTTAAGAAAGACATTAGTGGCTGAAGGCGAAGAAGTTCCTGTAACTCTCCCTATTGCCATTATAGGTGATAGAGATGACGATATTAGTAAAATGATTGATGAAGCCTATCAAAAATTAGGAAAATCTGAAATGACAGAAGAAGAACCTAAAGCAGCTAAGAGGATATCCCAGAGGATGGTGGAGAAACGGGAAATAAAACCGAAAAAAGAAAAAAAAGAATTTAAAAAAATTTCTCCCGGAGCTCGAAAAAAAGCAAAAGAATTGGGGGTAGAAGTAGAGTTAGCGGAAGGAAGTGGCTCAGGGGGAGTTGTGATCGAAAACGATATATTAGACTATTTTCAATTAAAAAGAGAAACATCTAAAACCCTTATTGAAGAAAAAGAAATAGAGAAAAGAATACCATATACAGGTATACGAAAAATTATTGGTGATCGACTCTCTCAAAGTAAATTTACTGCTCCTCATATATACTTTACTACTTCTGTAGATATGTCTGAAGTTATAAAATTGTTAAAAAGATTTAGCCAAGATACCAAAAATAAAATATCTATTAATGATTTTTTAATTTTTGCAGTGGCTAAAGTATTATCTGAACAGCCTAATATTAATTGTTCCTTGGCCGGTGAAGAAATTGTTTATCATAGGGATATTCATATCGGAATAGCGGTATCCGTAGAAAAAGGCCTTATTGTCCCGGTGCTAAAAAATGCTAATAAAAAAAGTTTACCTATGTTATCTGAAGAAACAAAAAACTTGATTAAATTAGCCCGAGAGAGAAAGCTAATGCCTGATGATTATCAGGGCGGAACTTTCACCGTATCTAATTTAGGCATGTATGAAATAGAGAGCTTTACTGCTATCATTAATCCTCCTGAGGCAGCTATTTTAGCAGTTGGAGAAATTAAAAAAATACCTGCCGTGATTGAAGAAGATGGAGTAGAAAAAATAGAGGTTCGTTCTTTAATGAAGATGACTCTTTCAGCTGATCATCGCTTAATTGATGGAGTAACAGCGGCAAACTTTTTAAAACAGGTAAAATACTATTTAGAATTTCCCGAACAGCCTGTCCTTTAAAACTGAATTATCCTAATAAATATTTGTGTAATAATAACAAAAAAAATTACGATAAGGTCTATTATTTATACTATTATCTGAATAACCCAAAAAAAACTATCCTTGACATAGACAAATTTTGCATGTAATCTGTTATTAGTTATAAAAATAAACAAATATATTTGAAAAAGAAGTAAAAAATTATGGATTTAGAACTATTTGAAATTGAGTAAAAGAAAATTCCAATGTTCATTTTTTTAAAAACCCAGAGTCTTTTAATATATATATAGATATTACTTTACTTTAGAACTGCTGGAATCGATTTATATTAATAGATAGATTTAAGAGAGGGGACAAAAGGAGGCGAGAATAAATGTAAAAATATTATTTTCAAAGAAGGATTTTTAGAAAAAACATATTTCTTATTTATTATTCACTTTTATATTGTTTTACATTAAAAAATGAGAAATTATGTTGCTTTAAAAAAATGTTATTTAAATTATTGTTTCTTAATTAAGGAGGTTTTTAAAATGAGATTGAGAAAAACTATAGTATTTTTATTAATTTTAACTCTATTGTTTAGCGTTTCATCGATTACTTTTGCACAAACTACTTTTAGATTAGCTCACATTTATGATCCTTCCCACGCTTGGTCCAGAGGTGCCGAAATGGCTGCCAGGTTAGTGGAAGAAAGAACTGATGGCCAGATTAAAATTGATTTATATCCAGCCAGTCAGTTGGGGACAGAAGAGCAGATCTTAGAAGCTGCTATCTTTGGTTCGATTGATATTGTTATTGCCGGTGCCGGCCAAGTTGGGAATCTATTTAAACCGATTAATGTGTTAGAAATGCCTTATACTTTTAAGAACAATGATCATGTTCTAAAATTTGCAAAAAGTGAGATTGGACAACAGATGTTTGCCGATTTAGGACAAGAATTTTCTTTGAAGGTATTAGCTGCCATGAGTTATGGTACAAGACAATTGACCTCTAACAAACCTATCTATACACCGGCAGATTTGAAAGGCTTTAAACTGAGAGTGCCTGAACAGCAAGTAACACTAGCTTATGCTCGGGCTATGGGTGCAGACCCTACTCCCATTGCTTTCCAGGAAGTTTATATGGCATTACAACAAGGGGTAGTCGATGGGCAGGAAAATCCGCTCCCGACCATTCAGGCAATGAAGTTTTATGAAGTTCAGAAATATATAAACTTGACCTCTCATGTGATTAACTGTGGTATTTTTCTTATGAATGGTGATAAATTTAATGGTTTAAGTGAAGAGCATCAAAAAATTATGTTAGACGCTTTCTCTGAAGCTGCTGAATTTATTACTGCTGATATCAATGAGAGCGAGAAAAAATTGGGTGCTTTCTTCGAAGAACAGGGATGTACATTGGTAGAATCAGACATTGATGCATTTATTGAAGCAACTAAAGATATGCCTACTAAATTTGCCAAATGGTGGATTCGTTACGGAGTAGATTTGCATAGCAGAATACACAATCTATAATTTTATGACTGAACTGGATCTATCGGTATTTGGAAGCCATGTCAATGGCTTCCAAATACCGATTAAGCTATAATAATATGATGCATCTATAGAACACATCATAAATAAATTTAACGGAGTATAAAGCCTTGAAAAATCTTTATGACAAGATTGAAGAATATATACCCCAGATACTATTTCTTTTTATCTTTTTACTTATGGCAGTACAGGTATTCACTCGCTATATCTTACATTTTACATTACCCTGGAATATTGAATTATGTCGTTATACCTTTGTATGGCTTACTTTCATCGGAGCTGCCTATGTTCGTAAAATAAATTCCCACATTAAAATTGATATATTCTTTAATTATGTTTATGAAAAAATACCTTTATATCAACAGAAAATCATATGGTTATTCAAGGAAGCATTGACGCTATCATATTTAATCGCCCTGATCGTTCTTGGCTATATTCTGGCTTCTAAATCCCGCCGTTTTATGTCTCAAGCCATGCAGATTTCTCAATTTTATCTCTATATATCTGTGACGATAGGTTCACTGTTTTTCCTGGTTCGAGAACTTCAAGATATTATCTATTATTATCGGAAACATTTTCTAATTACTAAAAGGAATAAGCAAGGAGTTTAATAAATTGATTGCTTTTTTAATTATAGGCCTATTTATCTTATTACTGCTGGGTGTACCTGTTGCCCTCTCCATTGGCATTTCTTCCTTAATCTATATTTTTGTTGATGGAAATATACCAAATTTTACTGCTATTCAGCGAATGGTTGCCGGAGCCAATACTTATCCCTTGCTGGCAGTTCCATTTTTTATTTTTGCCGGCAATCTTATGAATACCAGTGGGGTGACAAATCGAATCTTTGATTTTTCTAATAAAATTGTAGGACACATCAAGGGAGGACTGGGACATGTCAATGTCATTGCCAGTATTATTTTTGCAGGTATGTCCGGTGCTGCTATTGCTGACGCTGGCGGCCTGGGGAACATTGAGATTAGCGCCATGCGTAAAGCGGGCTATAATGACGCATTAACGATAGGTATCACAGCCGCATCTTCCACGATTGGGCCCATCATTCCTCCTAGTTTGCCAGCGGTTGTTTATGCTGTTGTAGCCTCTACTTCTGTCGGACGTTTACTTGCTGCCGGCATTGTTCCTGGTCTTATGATGGGGATAAGTTTAATGGTGATGATCTATTTTTTGGCAGATCGTTATCATACTCCGATAGGGAAGAGAGCAAGTTTTAAAGAGATTATCAGTTCATTTTTTTCTACTTTTTGGGCTCTTTTAACTCCTGCCATCATTTTAGGTGGAATATTTTTTGGTATTTTTACGCCCACTGAGGCGGCGGTCATTGCTTCAGCATATGCCATTATTTTAGGATTTTTTATTTATCGGGAAATGACAATTAAGCAATTTATGGATGCAGTTAAAAGTTCGATGGCATCTACGGTGCAGGTGATGTTTATCGTGGTAGCAGCGACTTTATTTGCCTGGATCTTAGCCAACGAAAGGGTACCCCAGGCTGTTGCCACTTATATTCTTAGTCTAACCGATAATTATTACCTTATACTTTTAGCCATTAACATTGTTCTTTTGATTGTGGGGATGTTTATGGAGACCATTGCCTCCATTAATATTCTTGTCCCTATTCTTCTTCCGATTATTGACCAACTGGGAATTGATCCGATTCAATTTGGTATTATGGTGATTTTGAATTTAATGATTGGTTTGCTCACGCCGCCTTTTGGCACCGTTCTTTTTGTTTTGAGCGGTGTGGCTGAGGTGCCCGTAGAGAGGGTAGCAAAGGATACGGCAATATTCATCATCCCATTACTTGTTGTATTAGCAATGATTGTATTATTCCCGCAAATTACTCTATTTGTACCAAACTTAATCTATGGAAAATAATTACATTCCTATCAGACGTGTTTAATTGAAACAATTATACCCAATTAGCCTAAAGGGGAGAATGTCACAGATATGTCCGTGGTATTACTATAATTTCTATCAAATTAATTAGAAATAATTTTATAGCTTTTAAGTATAAAGATGAAGATAATAGTTAAACAACTATAAGTGGAGGTATAAAATTGAAAGCTTTAGTAAAGACAGCTAAAGGAGTAGGGAATGTAGAGATAAAGAATATTCCAGAACCTGTACCTGGTCCGGGACAAGTAAAGATTTTGGTTAAAGCAGCTGGTATTTGTGGTACAGACTTACATATTTATAATGATGAATACCCTTGTATCCCACCCGTTGTTCTTGGACATGAAATAGCAGGTGAGGTCGTTGAATGTGGTAAAGGAGTTTATGCATGTGAAGTTGGGAAAAGGGTTACAACTCGGACTTTTATGATAACTTGTGGGAGATGTCAATACTGCAACACAGGTAAAGATAATCTTTGCCCGGAGAGGCTTTCAATAGGAAGCGGAGTAAATGGTGGATTTGCCCGATATGTTATTGTACCTGAAAAAAACATTTTTTATCTTCCTCAGAATATTAGTTACGCTGCGGGTGCTTTAACTGAGCCATTAGCTTGTTGTGTTCACGCTGTTTTAGAAGTAGCTCATGTTTCTGTAGGGGAAAGAGTTTTAATTGTTGGGCCTGGTCCCATCGGTATACTTTGTTCACAATTGGTTAAGGCTTCAGGAGGTTATGTGGTAGTTATTGGTACAGCTTCGGATAAGCAAAGGCTACAATTAGCCAAGGATTTAGGCGCTGATGAAGTGATAATAACTCCTCAGGCTAACTCTCTAATAGAAAGAGAAAAGAATCTTGCCTTTGATGTTGTTTTTGAATGTTCAGGGACTGAAGAGGGTGTAAACATAGGTTTAAAATTGTTACGCAAAGGGGGCAGATATACTCAGATTGGATTATCAGGAAAATTAATTAAATTTCCTATTGACCAGGCAGTTTATAAAGAAGTCAAATTTTTTGGTTCGTTCTCTCATACCTGGTCAGCCTGGGACACAGCAATAAGGCTTTTATCTAGAGGTTTGGTACAGACAGAACCTTTGGTTACTCATAAATTACCTTTAAGTTGTTGGAAGGAAGCCTTTAAAATGTTTGAAGAGAAGAAATGTATAAAGATTATATTAATACCTGAGGATTAAAAAAGATGATTGAGCTGAATTAAGCGCTTGTTTTTTTAGTCTGATTGGACAAAAAAGTAGTCCTTTATGGGCTCGCTTATTTAGCAAAATTCCCTAAGAAAACTTCGTTTATTATAGTCCAAGAATTTCTCCTGATGATTATAAAATTATTCCAGGTATTGGTGGAAGTATCTTTCTCCCACCTATAAAACGTTATAAAGGTGATACAAGAACTATAGCTCAAGTAGTAGAAAAAGTTGTAAAAGAAGCAATGAATGAATTTACTACAAAGGGGAAGAAAAAAATAAATCTAATAAAACAGAAAAGTTGTTTATAATAAGTATTATGGAGGTGTAAAATTTATGCAAGCTCTTGTGAAATATTCAAAAGGGCCGGGAAATATGGAAATAAGGGAAATACCCGATCCAAACCCAGGTCCAGGAGAGGTTAAAATTGAGGTGAAATTTGCTGGTATTTGCGGTTCCGATATCCATATTTATCACGATAATATTGCTATACCCTTAAATTTACCAGTGGTAACCGGGCATGAATTTAGTGGCGTAGTAAAGGCTATTGGAGAAGGTGTAACTAGTTGCAAACTTGGTGACAGGGTAACATCAGAGACAGCTATAGATTACTGCGGTCAATGTTTTAATTGTAAGACAGGTCGTTATAATCTTTGTAATGGGAGAAAAACGCTTGGCTATTGGTATAATGGTGCCTTCGCTAAATTTACCATTGTCCCTCAAGATAAAATTCATTTACTACCGAAAAAAATTAGTTTTATAGAAGGAGCATTATTAGAACCCCTTGCATGTGTAACTCACGCAACTATGGATCAGGGGATTATGAATCCAACTGATATAGTGTTAATAACTGGTCCTGGTGCTATTGGTTTGATGGCATTGCAGGTTGCAAAGGCTTATGGCGCAAAAGTATTTATAAGTGGAACAAATTATGATATAGACAGATTAGAATTTGCTAAAAAACTTGGTGCTGATCGAGTAATCAACATACAAAAGGAAGATATTTATCAAATTATAAAAGAAGAAACATATAATTGTGGTGTTGATGTTGTCTTCGAATGTTCTGGTTCCTCTTCTGCTATTAAGGTTAATATGGATTTAATTAAAAAACGAGGTA